>DATLUO010000092.1 GCA_035533075.1 Pirellulales bacterium
CGTAAAGCGGCGTCAATTTCGCCCGCAGATGGGCCAGCAGCGGCTCGTGCGACAGAGGCGCGCCGGTCACTAGCTCGACCAACTCGGCCGCGCTGTAACGCTGGCCGTGCAGGTGGATCTTTGACGCCAGCCAATCTCGCAGCGGCTGGAACTCGCCGGCGGCAAACTGCTCCGCCAACCCTCCCAACTCGCGGTCGGCCTGAGCAAAAAACTGCGCGGCATAGAGGTTGCCCAGCGAATACGTGGGAAAATAGCCGAACAGCCCCGCCGACCAATGAATGTCCTGCAAAGCGCCGTCGGCGTCGTTCGGCGGCGACACGCCCAGATACGACGCATATTTTTGCGTCCACGCGCCGGGCAAGTCCGCAACGGTCAGCGAACCGCCCAACAGATCCTGCTCCAACTCGAAGCGGATCAGAATGTGCAGATTGTAGGTCGCTTCGTCCGACTCGATGCGGATCAACGATGGCCGCACGGCGTTGATCGCGAAGTGAAAATCGTCCAACGGCACGTCGCCCAGCGCGTCGGCAAACGTCGCTTGGGCCGCCGGGTAAAAATAGTCCCAGAAGCTGCGGTGCCGGCCGACCAGGTTTTCCCACATCCGCGATTGCGATTCGTGAATGCCCATCGACACCGCCTCGCCGGGCGGAAGTCCGAACAAGCCGGCCGGCAGTCCTTGATCGTAAATGCCGTGCCCGGCCTCGTGCAGCGTGCCGAAAAAAGCGCAACCGAAATTGTGCTCTTCATACCGCGTGGTGATGCGGCAGTCGTGCGGACCCGGCGCGGTGCAGAAAGGATGGGCGGTCACATCCAGCCGTCCCCGCGAGAAATCGAAGCCGATCCGCGCGGCCGCCTCGCGCGAGAACTTCTGCTGGCCTTCCACGGGGTAATGGCGGTGCAGCAGGGCCAAGTCGGGCGAGCGGCGGCTGTCGCGGATCTCGGCCACCAGCGGCACCAACTCTTCGCGCAAAGCGCCGAGCACGCGGGTGAGATTGCTGGTCCGCTCGTCGGGTTCGTAATCGTCGAGCAGCGCGTCGTAAAGCGACTCCTGGTAGCCGATGGCCTGAGCTTGCTCGCGCTTCAGCTCGATCGTCTTTTGCAGCAGCGGAGCGAAGGAGGCAAAGTCGTCGTGTTGCCGCGCGGTTTGCCACACTTGCTGGCCCAGCACGCTGGTGCGGGTCAGTTCTTCCACCAAGCTCTGCGGCAGCTTCGTCTTCTTATCGTATTGCCGCTTCAACTGCCGGATCGTGGTGCCGGTTTCGCTGGTGGGGTCGGCGGCCAGCGGGCTATCGACGAGCTCGGCCAGCCAATCGCCCACGCGGCGATCGGTCTGCCGGCGATGTATGAGGCCGGAGAGCAAGGTCATCTGCTCGGCGCGATAATCGGCCGCGGCCGGCGGCAGCAAGCACCGCTCGTCCCAGCCCAGCAGGGCCTCGATCGACTGCAAGAGCGCCGTCTCGTGGACGAAGTGGCAGAGATTGTCGTAAGTCGCGTGTGGTGATGACATGGCGGCACGCATCAACGGCTCGCATCAGCCGGCAACGTCGAGCTACCTGACACCGAAATCGTCGGACCGATTGGTGGCGGTTGATCCGAAATGCCTTGCAGCCGTGCCAACAGCTCTTCGCGATGACGTACCATCACGCCCATTAGCTCGTCATCGTCGATATAGCCGAGGCCGTGCCCGAAGTAGTTCTCGCCGAGCAGCCCGAGGTGCGACATCAACTGCCCCAGCCGCACGTCGGGCGACCGTTCCCAAAGCTCGGCCAACAACGCAATCGCCGATCGCTGGTTATCGGATGGCATGCTACTTTTTCGCCGCCGCGTACCGTTCCGCCACCGCGGACCAATTCACCACGTTCCACCAAGCGGCCAGATAATCCGCGCGGCGGTTCTGGTACTTCAGGTAATAGGCATGCTCCCAGACGTCGCAGCCGACGATCGGCGTATGGCCGTGCATCAGCGGATTGTCCTGGTTGGGGGTGCTCTCCACCACCAGCTTCTTGTTCTTGTCGAGACTCAGCCAGGCCCAGCCGCTGCCGAAGCGGCCCATGCCGGCTTTGCTGAAGGCGTCTTTGAAAGCGTCGAAGCCGCCCAACTCGCTTTTGATGGCGTCGCCCAGCGGGCCGGTCGGTGTGCCGCCCGCCTTCGGCCCCATGATCGTCCAGAACAGCGAGTGGTTGGCGTGCCCGCCGCCGTTGTTCCGCACCGCCTGACGGATGTTTTCGGGCACCTTGTCGATGTTCGCGCACAGCGACTCGACGCTCTGGCTGCCCAGGTCGGTGTTGGCGATGGCGTTGTTGACGTTCGTCACGTAGGCCGCATGGTGCTTGTCGTGGTGAATCTCCATCGTCTTGGCGTCGATGTGGGGTTCAAGCGCGTCGAAGGCATACGGCAGAGGCGGTACGGTAAAAGCCATGGCATAGGTCTCCTGTCAATGCGTGCTGGCCCCAATTGGCAAATGCTTGCGCCCGCAGCATAGCGGATCGGCGAAAAACTGGGTAGGGGCCTGGTCGCTCGACCCTACCACTTCCAGCCCGGCCGCAGCTCTGCGTTCACGACACAGCCTTCGGGCCAGCGGCCTTGATAAAGATCGGCGATGCATTGGGCCGCCATCGTGCTCATGTCGCGCTGGCTTTCGAAGTCGAGGCCGCCCATGTGCGGCGAGAGGAGCACGTTGTCGAGCTTCAGCAGCGGGCTGTCGAGCGGCAATGGCTCGGTCTTGAACACGTCCAGTCCGGCCGCCATCAGTTTTCCGCCGGCCAAGGCCTCAGCCAAAGCATTTTCATCGACCAGGCCGCCGCGCGACGTATTGATTAGCACAGCACCTTGCTTCATGCGGGCCAACGTGCGGGCGTCGATCAGGTCGGTCGTTTCGGGCGTGCAGGGCAGGTGCAGGCTGACGATGTCGGCATCGGCCAACAACTCGTCGAGCGACATCAGTTTCACACCGTGCAGCCCGGCAAAGGCTTCGTTCGGTTGCGGGTCGTAGGCGATGACTTTCAATCCCAGGCCGATGGCCCGCGGCACCACCGCCTGGCCGATCCGGCCGAGGCCGACCAGGCCGAGAGTGCGGCCCGCCAATCGCGGCAATGCCTGCCGCCGCCAGACACCGCCGCGCACCTCCCGGTCGCGGCCGGGAAAACCTCGGAACACGCCCAGCAGCAGAACCAGCGTGGTTTCGGCGACCGAGTGGTGGTTGGTGCCGGGCACAATCGTCACCAGCGTGCCCGCCCGGCTGGCCGCCGCCACGTCGATGGCGTCGTAACCCACGCCCATTCGCGCAATCACGCGCAGACCCGCTTTTTCCAGCACCTCGCGGTCATAGAGCTCGCTGCCCGCCAAGACGGCGGAAGCGCCTTGAAGCTGCTCCATGAGCAAGCCGGCGTCGGGGACCGATTCGGAGAGCTTGACGCTGGGATAAGCGACCTCAAAACCAGCGGTTTCCAGGACGTTGCGATAGGGACCGGGCTGGTTCTTGATGACGGTGGGAGTGACGAGTACGCGGGGCATGGTCGAAGGCGGCTGGTTGGCGGTCAGTGACGGGCTGGAAGTCCAGGGACCAGTGTCGGATTTTCTTCGGCCGGCTTCAAGCGCTAATGGCGATTTCAGGGCTTGCCAGAACGGCCCGATGGGCTTACGTTGGTCGGCATGTTGTACCGTCCCTCCGGCCCTGCGCGGCAACTGCACAGCGTGGCATTGCGCCACCGCCATCCGCTCGCGCGCGGCGCTGCGCCCGGCGCACGGGGGCGGTTCTGGAGTTCGGCGGGTCAGCCGGGCGAAGCGACTCACCGCCGCCAGGAAAGCCCCTGCCAACGCGACGACCACCTGGCGCGCGTCGAAGCGGTTTTGTTCGTGGCCCACGAGCCGCTGACGACGCGCAAAATTGCCCGCCTGGCCGGCTTGGCGGACGGCACCGAAGCACGTACACTGATTCGCCGGCTGAACCGGTTTTATGATTCGCAGGCCAGCGCCTTTCGGGTCGAGCAGGTGGCGGGCGGCTTTCAGCTTTTGACGAGGCCCAAGTTCGGCGGTTGGTTGCGCCGGCTGCATCCCTCGCCCGTCGAGACGCGGCTCTCGGCGCCGGCGCTGGAGACGCTGGCGGTGGTGGCCTATCGCCAGCCGGTGGTGCGGGCGGAAATCGAATCGATTCGCGGGGTGCAGTGCGGCGAAATGCTGCGACAGTTGATCGAGCGCGATCTGGTCCGCATCGCCGGCCGGTCGCACGAGTTGGGGCGTCCCTTTTTATATGGCACGACCCGACGGTTCCTTCAATGGCTCGGCCTGCAAAGCATCGACGATTTGCCGCGGGCAGAGTTGTTGCGGGCCAAGCCGGCAGGTACGCTAGACAACTCACCAGAGAACACACCCGTCGCGCGGCGGGACAACGAACCAACCCCGAGGAATGATTTGAACGAGGAGTCTGAAGTGAAGACGGAAATGAGCGTGGAGTCTGCCTACGAGGAACCCTGGAAGTTTGCCGCCGAGACGCTGGTGCTGCCGCGCGCCGCGGCCGACGAAAAGGCCGAGGACGTCGACGAAGACGACTTTGGCGATGAAGACGACGACGACGATGAAGACGACGACTTGGATGAAGACGACGATCTCGATGACGACGATCTCGAGGATGACGAGTGGGAGGAAGTCGACGACGACGATGACGACTGGGACGACGAAGACGAAGATGAAGACTGGGACGAGGAAGACGAGGACGACGAAGACGAAGACGAGGACTGGGAAGACGACTAAGAGGCCCGTCGGCCCTGAAAAAGTTCCACGCTCCATTCCGCTTGCCACGTGGCCCGCTTGCGCCGGCGGGGTCGGGAGTACGGTTGAGAATCCGCTGATAGAGCGCGGGCAGCCACGATTGCGGTGTACCGCCGGCCGAGTTATAAAACTCCGGGCTGTCGGCAAAACCGGCCTTGATCTGCTCCGGTCCGCCCGTGGCGTGCCAGATGCCCTTCCAGTACGTCAGCCCGTTCGCGTCCAGCGGCCGCAACAGGTACTGCTCGTAGTACTTGCCCAACACCTTGTCGAGCAGCTCGTCGCTCTCGAAGAAGCCGTAGGCCATGTCGCCCGTGTTGCCGCCGGTGTTGAAATAGACGGCGAAGTTTATGAAATGCGACACCCCGAAAGCGCGATCTTGATGAAGAGCGATCTAATGCTCGTCTATCCCGAAAAAGACAGATGCGTGATTGCGGCAACGGCGCAGGTATCGAAGGTGCAGCCGCCTCAACCCGCATAGCTCTTTCTCCCGTGCGCCATCCCGCACTCGATTTGCCGCAAGACTTCTTTGGGCGGCAGCCCGGAATCAAGTCACAGGCAAATTGCTGGCCCGCAGCACGGTTTCTTGCACGGACAAGTCGTGATCGTAGGAAAAATCGGCCTGTTTCTCGCCGCGAAGAATCGCCGCCATGTCGGACGCGTCGGCCACGTAGCGTTCGTATTTCGCCACGCGGACCTCCTGATAGCCGGCCCGATAGTCGCCGCGGGCCTGGGAAAACGCCACCCGTGCGGCGGGCGGTTCCAGCGGCTGAATATGGAACGTCCCTTCGCTGCCGCAGACCGTCAATTGCCGCCGCGCAAAACCGTCGACTTCCAAAGCGCTGGCCCGCACCGTCGCCGTGGCTTTGGGATATTCAAGCACGGCCAGCATGTTGTCCATCAGTCCATCGTCGAGCCGAGACGTATGGCGCGGAAACGGCGTCACCCGTTCGGGCTTGCCCAGCACCGCGATCACCAAGTCGATCACGTGGCAGCCGAGCTCGAACATCATGCCGCCCGGATAGTTGGCCAGCTCGCGCCGAACGTCGGGCGCGACGACCTTGCTCATGATCGCCGAGACCTCGAAGGGCTCGCCCAGCCAACCACGGGCGAGCAGTTCGCCCAGCAGCACGACGGCCGGATTGTACCGCAGCATATAGCCCATTTGCACAAGCAGCTTTTGTTTGGCGGCAGCCTGCAGGATCCGCCGATACCGCGGCAGCGATTCGCCGGCCGGCTTGTCGAGGTGAACGTGTTTGCCGGCGGCGACGCAGGTTTCGGCGGCCGGCAGCAGGTCGCGGACGCGGGTCTCGACCAGCACCGCTTCGAGGCCCGGCACGTTCAGCAGTTGCTCCGGGGTCATCCAAGGCAACCCCTGAAACGCGGCCTGGTTCGCGGCCCGCAGGCGCAAATCGTCGTCAGGCTCGACGAGGCCCACGACTTCATAGTCGGGCGACCGGCGATAGACGGCGAGTTTGCCGGCGTGGGCATGGCCGACGCCGATCTGGCCGATCTTGATCTTCGTTCTTTTGGTCGGTCCGGCGGCGCGGGCCATGTCGGTCAAGGCGAGCGTCGAACCGGCCAGGAATGTGCGGCGAGAGAAGCTGTGCATAGCTCGTGTTTTCGCGTTCGGAGCTTGATGGCGGCGGCTGGGAGTATCCTATACTTCACGCGGCCGACCACCGCCAATGTCTCATTCTCGGCCGCGTGAAGTATATCGAGGCCATGCCCATCGCGGAAAGCCCGGACCTTCCGCCGGGTAGTGGGCCGCCGCTTGCGATTGCGTCGCGAGAACCTGTCCACTACAATAGGCACAAAAGGTAGAGGGACATGAATTTATTCCCAATCGTTTGGGACAACGGACTCAGCGTCCTCGAAGTGGGGCGGCTCTTGCAAGAAAAAGGCATCGCCCTGATCAAGGCGGCGCCGGGCGACGCGGAAGGCCGTGAGTTGCGCCACATCGTCGGACGTCTGGGGACGGCTGAGGAGCACGACCGACTCGGCCGAGTTGTCTGGGACATCCGCTATGATGCTCTGGCCGCGGCACAAGGGGCGACGGCGTCGCTGACGATGGAGCCGTTGCCGTTTCACACCGACGGCGCCTTCCAAAATCCCTCGCCTCGCTTCTTGGCGCAGTACGTCGTGCGCGAAGACCGCTTCGGGGGCGGCAAAACGCTGCTCGTCGAGGTCGCGTCGGTTCTGCGCCGACTTTCGGCAGATACGCTCGGCATTTTGAGATCGAAACATTTCCGCTTCTATGCTCCCGCCGAATATGCCAACGGCATCCCGCACCACGACGCGCCCATTCTCTTTGGAGACGGGCTGCTGCGCTATCGCCGCGCGATCATCGACGAAGACGCGCACGGGGGTGCCAAAGCGGTCCTGGACGAGCTCGACGCCGCCATCAGCGCCGTCGAGCCGACGGCTCTGCCGTTGCGGTCCGGCGACATTCTGCTGCTGGACAACGCGCGGTTCCTGCACGCCCGCACCGAGTTGCGCGATCCCGAGCGCCACCTGTTGCGGATGCGTTTTTCCCGCCCAACTCGCGGTCCCACGGCCATCGGTGCGGATTCTCCGTCGAATTGAGTCTTCTTGCTGACAGGCATTTTCTTTGCCGCGCGGCATGGATAGACCCGCGGCTCAACCGCACCAGTTTCACCTGGACGTCGGGCCTGATGACGCACGCGTCGAGCCGTCCAACGCCGCCTTGCGCGTACTGTGATACCACAGCAGCCGATAACCATCGCTCGTCACGGTTTCGTCGTTGCACACGGAGAGCCGGTCGAGCACTTCGCCCGCCTCGTCGGCCACGTCGTAGACCCACTGCCAAGCGACGGCGACGCCTTCCCGCAAACGCGAACGGAACGATTCGTCCTCCTTGCGCGTGCGCGGCAACACCGTCGCGAACCGTCCGCCCCGCGCCGCGATGTGGGCCAGATTCTCCTTGCTGGCCAGCTTGCAGTCCGCCACGTAGAGAAAGTCGCGCTTGCCTGTCAACTGGCAGACGCGTTCCCAGGTGTCGATGTGCGTGGTGTCGTCCGTCACGTTGCCGCTGGAGGTGGTGAAAAACACCGGCACGCTGCCGTCTTCGTTGATCGTCAGCGTATGCGGCAATCGCGTCGGGCGATGCCAGTTCGGCGACATCGCGAGGCGTCAGGTCTAATTCCGTGGCGTGCGGCACCAGGTGCTCCCCATGACGTTAAGGCCATATCCGTACTGGCATTAGCCTAACAAACCCGCGGGGGAAGTTCACCTTCCTGCTGTGCGGCATGCTGGTAGCGGCCTATTTCTGAGTTGGGCGAAGCGTTGCCAAGACGGGCAGCCACCCGCTATGATGCTAAGGAAATTTCTGCCCGACCCATCTGTTTTATCGGAGCCGAACGATGCGAGCGCTGGTTGTGTCTTTCTTGGTACTTTTCGCGGCGACGACGGCGAGCTCCGCCGAAAAGCCGGCGTCGCCCGTCGGCAAGCAGATCGAAGACTTCAAGCTGCAAGACTATCTTGGCACGGGGCACCGGCTCGCCGACTTGAAAGACAAGCAGGCGGTCGTCGTCGCGTTCCTCGGCACCGAATGCCCGCTCTGCCTGCATTATGGTCCACGATTGGCGGAGCTGGCCAAGGAATACGAACCCAAGGGCGTGGCGTTTGTCGGCATCGACTCGAATCAGCAAGACTCGCTCGAAGAGATCGCCCATTACGTCCGCGTCCACAAGATCGACTTCACACTGTTGAAAGACCCCGGCAATGCCGTGGCCGACCAGTTCGGCGCGGTGCGTACGCCGGAGGTTTTTCTGCTCGACGGCCAGCGGACCGTGCGTTATTGGGGCCGCATCGACGACCAGTTCGGCGTCGGCTATGCCCGGCCTGCGCCCGAGCATCGCGAGCTGGCCGAGGCGATCGACGCCGTGCTGGCGGGAAAAGAAGTCGCCAGCCCCGTCACGAAGGCGGTCGGCTGTCACGTTGGCCGCGTCCGCCGAAAGCCGCCCACCGGCGACATCACCTACGCCAAGCACGTCGCGCCGATTCTCAACGCCCACTGCGTGCGCTGCCATCGTCAGGGCGAGATCGGCCCCTTCACGCTCACCAAGTATGAAGACGTCGTCGGCTGGACCGAAACGATCCGCGAAGTGATCGCCGAGCGGCGCATGCCTCCCTGGCACGCCAATCCCCAATTCGGCCATTTTCGCAATGACGCCAGTTTGTCGGAAGCCGACCAGAAGCTGATCTTCCAATGGCTCGATAACGGCGCTCCCGAAGGCGATCCGGCCGACCTGCCTCCGCCGCCGGAGTTTGTCGAAGGCTGGCGGATTCCGCGGCCCGATCTCGTGCTGTCGATGCCCAAGCCGTTTACCGTGCCGGCCAAAGGCGTGGTGCAATATCAGCATTTCGTGACCGACGCGAGCTTTGACGAAGACAAGTGGGTCCGGGCGGCGGAAGTGCGGCCGGGCAACCGGGCCGTGGTCCATCATTTGGTGTTGTATTTTGTTCCACCGGGAACCGAGAAGATGCGTGGTGAGGCGGTGATTTTCAATTCGCTGGCCGGCTACGCGCCGGGCATGCCCGCCACGGTCTTGCCGCCCGGCCTCGCCAAGCGAGTTCCCAAAGGCTCGAAGCTCATCATCCAATGCCACTATACGCCCAATGGCAGCGAGCAGACCGACCAGAGCACGGCGGGTATCGTGTTCGCCGACCCGGCCACCGTCAAGCAGCAGTTGAACACGGAAATGTGCCTGAACTTCAAGCTGAACATCCCGCCGGGCGAAAAGAACTACCGGGCCGAGGCCGAGCATCGCTTCGACCAGGACACCTACCTCTATTCGCTGTTGCCGCACATGCACCTGCGCGGCAAGTCGTTCCGCTTCGAAGCCCGTTACCCTGACGGCCGCAACGAAACGCTCGTCGATGTTCCGCGTTACGACTTCAACTGGCAGAACTCATACGTGCTGGCCGAGCGGAAGCGGATGCCCGAAGGGACGGTGATGCACGGCACGGCGATCTTCGACAACTCGGCCGACAATCTGACGAACCCCGACCCGACGGCCACCGTGCGGTGGGGCGATCAGACCTGGGAAGAGATGATGGTCGGCACGTTCGAAACCACCCGTGCCGACCAGGATCTTTCGCTCGGCACGCCTACGGCGAAGCGACTCGATAGCGGCGACTACGAAGTGAGTTTCGCCTATCGCCCGAATGTGGAAGCCCGCGAGGTCTATCTGGCCGGCGAGTTCAATGAGTGGCAGCCGACCGGCCATAAGATGGACGGCCCCGACGCCGAAGGTCGCTACACGACCACGCTCGTCCTCAAGCCCGGCATGCACGAGTACAAGTACGTCATCGACGGCAGCCGCTGGCGCGCCGATCCGGGCAACCCGAACCAGAACGGCCTATACCACAACAGCGTGCTGCGGCTGGGCGAGGGGCGATAGGGCCGCGCAGCGAGGATGCCAACGGCCCGCAGCCAAACAAAGGCGGCGTCGGCCAGAGGCTCTGGCCGACGCCGCTCAAAATAATCACAAAGCCAAAAAGCGACTGCCACATCGAAAACCGGGGCATCGCCGCGGCACAACGTTTTCGGTCGTATCGAGACGATACTCGCCGCGGCTCTGCCCCAGCCACCGAGTTCAGCCGTTACTGCACGACTTACAGGGAAACCGCTACCGCCCGCCGGCGCCACCGGCACGCAGCCCGCTGCCCAAGCTCGTGCCCAACAGCTTGTTGACCCCCTCTTCGGCCTCGATGCGATAGCGGACGCCGTTTTCGATGTTCTCCAACGTGATGCTCACGTGGTCCTTGCCGCCCTTCAGACTCTCCGCCAGCATGGCCGCCATCGGATTGCCGTTCTGCGACGAAACCAACTTCAACACCGGTGCCAACGCCAGCGTAATCCGCATCGGCGCCGGATCTTTTTCCGCGCCCTCGGCCGATTTGTCGATCACCCGCTTGATGGTCGCCGGGCCCTCTTCGCCGACGGCGATGTAAAACGTGTCTTCGCCGAAGGCCATCACGATTCTCACCGGATCGCCCAGGGCCTGCTTCAACTGCTCGGCATTTTCGGCGTCGTCGTCGACCGGCACCGAAAGAGCATGGAAACGGTGCCCCTTGTATTTCTCGACGTTGAACTTCGGCTTCGGCAGCTCGGCGTCTTCGGCCGCCAGGGTGATAAACTCCTTGGCGATTTTCTCCAGTTCGGCGGCATCGGCCACCAGCACGCCCGCCACCAGCGTAAAGGGCTTCTCGCCCACCAGCGCGATGCCCGCGTTCAAGCGGCCTTCTTCCTCGAGCGTTTCTTCCAACACCTCGAACAGGTCGCCGGCCAGTTCCTTGGCCTTGGCCTTCTGCTCATCGTCCAGGTCGTCTTCATCATCGATTTCGGAGAAAAGCTGCGTGCGCAGTCCCTCGAGCATACTCTCGATCTGCTCCTCTTGCTCCTCGCCGTCCGCCACCGGTGTGTTCAGGTGCAGCGAGGCGATGGCATCGGGCAGCAAAAAGCCGGCCATCCGCGAGTCCTCGGCCTCTTCCGACGAGGCGGCAATCTGCTTGGCCGTGTCCGTCCCTTCCAAGGCCGTCACGGCGATGTCGAGATAGGTGCGGCTCTCCTCACGGTCGATATTCAAGCCAACGGTAATCTGGTCGACCTCGTTGATGCCCTTGACCAGCGACTCAGCCTGAGTGCGAGCGATCTTGGCTTTCAATTCGGCCTGCTCGTCGTCGCCCAGGTTTTGCTGCAAGCCGGTCTCCAGGCCCTGCTTGAGGAGGTCGGCGGCCATGTCGCGCAGGGCCTGGGGAATGCTCTGCACATGCACGCTGACGGCCAGATCGTACTGTTTCTCCAGGCCGCGAAACGGCTTGAGCGGATTGCCGGGCGCGTCTTCCAGCACGCTCTTCTGCTGTGCGATATAGGCCCATTTCCCCTTCTGCGTAATGAATAGCGTGTTGGTGCCGCGTTTGATCTTGTAGACATCGTCGCCGGCGTCGTCGGCCTCGCCGATGATGGCCGCCAGGGCGTCGAGCAATTCCTTCAGATCGGTGACGGGCAAGAACGCCAGCAGGGGAAACTGCGAGCCGTCGGGGGTCACGCTGAGCGAGGCGCCCCACGGCCGGCCCTTGTCCAGCCCGGCCAGGCCCTGGTTCTGCGTGAAGAGCATGAGCAACTGCTCCAGGCCCTTGGCCATGTCGGGATTGCCCGACAATGTTCCCAGGTATTCCAAGTCGCGTTTCAACTCGGCATAACCCGAGAACGTGGCGACGACGACGGGTTGGGGCGACGATTCATCCTCAGCCTTGGCGGCCGGCGCGTGGAAGGCCAACAGCGCCAGAGCCAGAAAGGGCAAGAGCAACTTCTTCACGATCATTCTCCTTGACAGGTCTCAACAACAGGTTTGGTTCCAGGCGACCGCGGACATCTCCAGTCCCGCCCGCGGGCTATCGAGCGCCGGGCGGGGCGATTGCGCAGTCCCTACGTTTTATGCCAAACTTGCCGGCAATACCACTGGGCACGCTCCCGCATGTGCGATTCAGACACAAAAGGCTAGGTCGGGAACCGTCGCGGCGCGTGGCCCGACGATTGCAGCACGCCAGAAAAGCGTGAGAATTGGGCAAGAGTTTAGCGTTCGCGGAACGTGATGCGGCCCTTCGAGAGGTCGTAGGGCGACAACTCGACGCGCACCTTGTCGCCGGGAACAATGCGAATGAAGTTTTTGCGCATTTTGCCGGCGACATGGGCGATCACGGTGTGTCCACCCTCGATGGTGACGCGGAACCGGGTGTTCGCCAAGGCTTGCGTCACCACGCCTTCGACTTCCAATGCTTCTTCTTTTTGGGCCATACTAATCCTGTGCGGGACGACGATCGAGCGCGGCCGCGAAAAAGCGGCCGACAAGAACTCATCAGTATTGTAATGATTCGGCGGGCTTTGGTCCAGATAGGCTTGACATGCTCAAGAACGTAACGGATGTCTTTCCCCTCACCGGCATGCAGCAGATGATGCTGGTGCGGACACTTCGCGATCCGCAATCGTCGCTCTTCGTCGAGCGGCTCAGTGCCACGATGGAAGGGCGGCTCGACCTGGCGATCATGCGGCAAGCGTGGCAGCGGGCGGCCGAACTGCACCCGGCCCTGCGGACGGCGATCGTCTGGCAGGGGCTCGACCGGCCGCTGCAAGTCGTGCGCGAACGGGTCGATTTGCCCTTGGTCGAGCACGACGTTCGCGGGCTCTCCGCGACGGAACAGGAACGCCGCCTGACCGAGCGGTCGGCCGCCGCCGCACAGCCGTTCGATCTCGGTTCCGCGCCTTTGGTGCGGCTCGACGTGTTTCGATTGGCCGACGACCGTTACCGGTTCTTCTGCCATGCCCATCATCTGCTGTTCGATGGCTGGAGCCTGGCCATTCTTGTAGGCGAGGTTTTAGAGTTCTACCGCCGCCTCGCGACCGGGCAGCCCGTGACCCTTCGCCCACCGCGGGGATTTCGCGACTACGTAGCCTGGCTGCAAAAGCAGGACGAACGCGCGGCACAGGATTTTTGGCAAAACAAGCTGGCCGGTTTTCGCGCGCCCACGCCCATCGGCTTTCGGCGGGCCACGGCGAGCAATGCAGAGCGCGGGCAGATTTCGCTCGCCGCGCGGCTTGCGCCGCCCGATGCCGCCCAGCTCAAAGACTGGCTCCGGCAGCGGCAACTGACCCTGAGTACGCTGCTGCACGGCGCCTGGGCGATCACGCTGGCCCGGCATAGCGGCCAGCGCGAGGTGGCGTTTGGCACGACGGTGTCGGGCCGTCCGGCCGACCTGCCGGGCGTCGACGTCATGGTCGGGCCGTTCATCAACAACGTCCCCTTGCGGGTCCGCTTCGCCGGCCAGAAGGTGCTCGATTGGCTCAAGCAGGTGCAAAGCGGCCTGGGCGAGTTGACCGGCTTTCAGCACACGCCGCTGGTCGACATCGAACGCTGGAGCGACTTGGACGGTCACGCGCGGCTGTTCGAGAGCCTGGTCGTGCTGGAGAACTACCCGCGCGCCATCGCGGCCCTGGAATCGCTGCCGGACCTGCGCCTCAGCGATTTTCGGGGCACGGCCACGACGACCTATCCGTTGTCGCTGGTGGCGCGGCCCCAAGAGGCTTCGTTCGACCTTTGCTACGATCGCCGACGGTTCTCGCCCGATGAAGCAGAGGTCTTGCTGCGCGAGTTCGAACACCTGGTCGTGCAGCTTCCGGAGCGCGAAGACGAACTGGTGGACAGCCTTCTCGCCGGACCACCGCAGGCCGCGGGAGCGGTTTCGCCCGCTCTCTGGGACGCGACTTCGCTGGCGGAAGCCACGGCGGCGACGGCCGAGCGGGCTTCCGCCGAATACGTCGCGCCGCGCGACGCGGTCGAGCGCACGCTGGCGGCGATGTGGTGCGGCCTGACCGGCCGGGAAAAAGTGGGCGTGCGCGACAACTTCTTTGAGTTGGGCGGCGACTCGTTGATGGCCGTGCGCTTGATGGCCGAGGTCGAACGGGAGTTCGGCCGCAAGCTGCCGCTGGTATGGCTGTTTCAGGATCCGACGATCGAGCGCCTGGCCGACGTGCTGCGTTCGGGCGACCAGCCGGCGATTTGCCTGGTGCCGATTCGGCCGCGCCGCGCCGGCTCACGGCCGCCCTTGTTCTGCGCGCACCCGGCGGGTGGCACGGTGTTTTGCTATCGCGAGCTGGCCCGGCTGCTGCCCGACGATCGGCCGGTTTACGGTTTGCAGGCCCGCGGCATCGACGGCCGCGAGCCGCCTCGTGCCCGGTTGGAGGAGATGGCGGCCGACTACGTGGCCGAGGTCCGCAAGCTTCAGCCCGTCGGTCCCTATTGGCTGCTCGGTTGGTCGCTGGGCGGCTTGATCGCCTTCGAGATGGGCCGTCAGCTTGCCGCGCAGGGACAGCGGGCGGCGCTGGTGGCGATCATCGACGCGGGCATGATCCGGCCGGGCGACACGTTCGACGAACACGACTTCGTACCGATGCTGTTGCAGCTTTTTCCCGAAGACCTGCGGCCCACCGAAGAAGAATTCAAGAACCTCAAGGCCGACGAGCAACTCGACTTTTTCCGCGTGCGGGCCGAGCGGGCCAGGCTGGTGGCTGTGAATGACAGCCCGATCGAAGACCAGCACGTGTTCCAGGTGTTCCAGGCGAACATGAGCGCGCTTTTGGACTATCGTCCCGAGCCGTTTGCCGGCAAGCTGACGCTGTTTCGCGCCCGGCGGGATGCCACGCCGATGCATCGCGAGCAGCTCATGGGTTGGGGGCCGTGGGCCTTGGGCGGCGTCGACGAGCACCGCATCGAGGGCGAGCACGTGAACCTGTTCCGCGAGCCCTACATCAGCCAGTTGGCCCAGGAAATTCGCATGGCGCTGGATGCGGAACCGTCACCGTAACGTGGATCCCGCGCATCCACCCATCCGGCCGCGCTTCGGTCGCTACGCTTTCTTTTTTCTCGGTTTGCGGCCGGCGGTCTTCCTGTGTTCCGCTTTTGCCCATTTGCCGAATGCGTGAACCACGTCCTCGGTTGGTTCGTTGGGCAGCCGGGCGAGAAAGCGGTCAATGTCGTCAGGACTGAGGAATGGATACGAGAGACTCTGGGTGACTTCATGATAATCGCCCTCTCGCAGCGCGAAAAAACGCGTTATCTTGCCGTCATGCTTCCAAATTTCCGGGATTTGCAATGCCGCATAGATTCGCATGCGGCGCTTCGACGGCCGCCGCAAGTCAACTTCGATGACCAGGTCAGGCGGCGGATCGCGTTCTGCGTTGAAGTCGAAACGCCCCCGCATGGCCGGCTCGTTGGCAATGAAATAGGTTTCATCTGGTTCGAGGCCCCGACGCAATGATCGCCGCCGCCTTGTCGCGCTACCGAAGCCCTCCACGCGTATTCCTATCGACCAACTCATTTCCTCGATGAATCGTCCGATCACGTACGAAAGTTTTTCATGTCTATCCGAGGGTGACATCATCTCGAGGAAGCCTCGATCGTAGGTGTGCCGAAGGCGATGATCAGGCAATGCCTTAAGAAGGGCATCGTATTGCTCCCAAGTAACACCGCGCATGCGAGAGGGCAAAGACAGCGTTTCCGTGCGGGGATCGTAGCGCAGCCTCTCCGACCCGAATGCGGCTGCGATCCGATCGTGTGATTTACGCGGCACAAAGTAAATATCCACCCATCGCGTGCCCGCTACCGACGCGTGTCGCATTGCTTCACCTTTTGGCAACGGCAGGAATTGGGTCGTACATCTTGGGCGTTCGGCGTCGTTTTTTAGCGATTGCAATCGGTCGACTTCCAGTCGTCAAAACGATCCCGAGCGTGATCGAGGAACGCCCTGGTCAACGTTTGGAAATGCGGAGGCGATTTGAGCGTATTGGTCTGGCTCGACCATCACGATCTGAATGCGATTTGACAGAATAGCCATTTGAGACGACTCCCACTTAGGGACCTTTCTTCTTCCGCGGTTTTCGGGCGACGAGTTTCCGATGTTCCGCTTTCGCCCATTTTGTGAAGGCGTGAAACACGTCATTGCTTGGTTCGCTGGCGAGCCGAGCGAGAAAGCGGTCCAGATCGGCCGGAGCGACGAACGGAAACGAGAGGCTTTGCTCGACTTCCTCGTATTTACCCTTGGCCCCAAGAGCAAAGAATCGCATCGCCTGACCGTCGTATTTCCAGACCTCCGGGACGCGGAGTGCCGCGTAAATGCGCATGCGTCGGCTCGACGGTCGTCGCAAGTCGACCTCGACGACCAGGTCCGGCGGCGGGTCGCGCCGCGGGTTGTAGTCGAACTTGCCCTGCATCGCTGATGCGTTCGCGATGTAATACGTTTCATCCGGCTCGAGGCCGCTTTCCGCGGACCTCCGCCGATAGGTTGCGGATCCGAAGGGCTCGAATAGGATACCGAGCGAAAGGGCCATCTGCTCGATGAACCCCCCAATGACTCTCTTCAGCTTGTCATGCTTCTGGGATGGCGGCATGATCTCGAGAAACCCTCGGTCGTAGGTATGCCGCAGCCTGTGATCGGGCAGCGCTTTGAGCAAGGTGTCGTACTGCTCCCATGTCACTCCCCGCATGCGCGAGGGCAGGGCGAGGGTTTCCGTATCGGGGTCGTAGCGCAGCCTCTCGGCGCCAAATTCGGATGCTATTCTCTCGCCTGACTTGGGCGGCACGTCGAACAGTTTCATCCAACCCGTGGGGGAGTTCGCTTTTCGCAACATCAAGCACCTCGCGGCCATCGCAAAATGGCTTCTCGCTGTTCATTGGTAAGCACCCGAAACGGTCGAACATGGTGCTTAAGAATCAACTCGAATTGTCCCGACTATCGTCGATAATCGCCCATCTTCGGCAGATTCTTATGCACATCCGGGCCGAAGTAGCGCAGGCTCACCAGCGGCTCGCTGCCGGTGTTCTCGATCTCGACCCCGGCCGTCGCCGCCTCGTACGAGATGAAGACTTCGTCTTCAGTCTCTTCGCCGAAGCGGATCATGGCCGGCGTTTGCAAAGCCAACTTGCCGATGCGGCCGCGGCCCTGCACGGTAATCCAGCCGCTGGCGCAGCCGTCTTTCAAGGTACACTTCGCGCCCGGCTCCAGCGTCAGCTCCTTGGCGCTAAAGAGCTGCTGACCATCGATGGTGCCGTAGACGATCCAGCGGTCGGTAGCACCGTTCGCCGAAGCGCTCCGGTCGACGATCGGTTCCAGGTAGTTGTGTTCTTTGAAGTGCGTGTCGACGTTCTTTTCCCAGTCGAGCTGGTCGATGATGAAGTCGAGGTCGCGGTGTTTCTCCTTGGGCACGTCTTTCACCAATAGCGACCAGGGCACTTCGCGGCCTTCGACCAGCGACTGGAACATGCCGAACACGTCGGATCCCCATTGCGGCTCGTAGGTGCAAAGCGAGCCGGGAGCGTGCAGCACTCCGGGCGGAATCAGCCAGCCGGTGCCCCGCTTCAGCCGGTAGGCCCGTGACAGGTCGAGAATGCCGTTGTCGCCCTGGTCCCAGTCTTCCAGGCACTTGCGCACCTGCTGGCGCGTGGTGCCCGGCTCGAGGCCCATGAAGGTGTAGGCGAAGTTGTTATCGACGTTGTTCAACTGCGGCGGGAAGTAATAGCTTTCGGGCTTGCCCTCTTGCCCGGTGAGCTTGGCGTGCCGGAAGCTCTGGTGCATGTGGTGGGGGATCGGCCCCATGTTGTCGAAGAACTTGGAGTAGACCGGCCAGCGCTTGTATTTGTCGAACATGGGCTGGCCGATCAGCCGGCCGCCGGCTTCGGCCACGGCGTCGCGGAGCGTGAAGCGCTGGCCTTCGAAGGCGACGTAGCTGAGTCCCTCGTCGGGCGTGCGGTTCTCGTTGGCCGCTTCGGTGGCGCTGGCGAACCAGCGTTCGTCGATGCCGCCGCGGTGCGCGCCGTAGGCGTACCAATCGCTGGGCGCCAGCTTGATCCGCTTGCCGGGGTGCAGAAAGCTGCGCGGCACCCAGGTGGGCGTGAGCCGCAACAGCCCTTGGCCGGCGTCGATGGCCCGGTCCAACAGCTTGCCGATGTTGTCTTTGCCGACGATCTTCGAGGTAACCATAAAGAAAATGAACTCCGCTTTCGGGCGCGCGAGGAAACAGATGGCGGCAACGGGGCCGCTCGAATTGTTTTATTCGTTGGGAGAGCGACTGGCAAGCGGCGGCCGAGAGCCGTTCACGCCGGAATTGGTCTGTAGGGAGCGGCCTCCGTGGCGTTCCGCCGATCGAGAGCGGGATCATGACATGTGCAGCCAACGAGCCATTTGGCATATAATGGGGCGATAAACTGCCTCGATGCCCGTATGGGCCACCGACTCGTTTTCCATTTCACCGGTTTTCCGAGGGATAAGCCCATGGACGTTGATTCAGACGAAAAGTGCGAGATTGGTTGTCTTGTCCGCGATATCGTCGACGATCCGGCCAAATGGATGGATACGCCGAACGATCAGCTTGGCGGCCGCAAACCCCATGAGTTCGTCGGCACCCCCCAGGAACGCCTGCTCAGAGAACTGTTGAGGTCCATTAAGCATGGAATGCCCACATGAAGCTGGCGAGCTGTGCCTCCCTTGTTCTTGGACCCACGACGGGCACGTGGTACCGCGCCGTCCAGCCCAAGCATTGGCCGACCTCACTCACCACGGCACACACGAAGACAATCCCAAGCCGCTTCGGTGCCGGAACCACGGCGCATCCCGGGTTCGAGATTCTTTATCTCGCGGAAGACCAGCAAGTCGCGCTCTTCGAGGTGCAAGCTCTGCTTGGTTCACCGCTGCCCGGAGCAGCTTACGCTCCGAATCCGGCGCAGACGTGGGTCATCGTCAACGTTAGCGTCGCCCTCTCGAAGGTGGCCGATCTTTGCCACGTGCCCGAGCGAAAGAAAATCCAGACCAGTGTTCAGGAATTGACGGGCGATTGGCGCGGTTATGGGCTTCGCAGCCCGAACGCCAGGCTGGCGGCTCCCTATTGGAGCAACGTGCCAACCCAAAAGCTGGGCGCCGAGCTCTATAATGTCCGCGACCTTGAGGCTTTCGTGACGTATTCTGCGAAGGTTCCAACTCGCAGAAACCTCGTTGTCTTTCCACAAAAGCTGCTGCCGGGCAGCCGACTGACTCTTCGCTTCTTCAACCCGCACACTCTCGCGACGCACACCGAGAGAATTGGACCGTGATCCTTGCGGCCGCGCCTTTCAGTGGGACCGCGGAAGAGAGGGCGGCGGCTCAGACCTCTTTAAGCAACTCGTCAATCACACTATCGCCACTTCTGGCCGACAGCCTTGCGTGATCGTAAAGGTCGGTCATCCAATCGACGTCGTCCTCTTGCGGCACAAATTCCTCGACAATCTTGCCCTGTTTGTTCAAGAGAGTCGCCTCAAGGTAGCGGACCGATGAGACAGGCGCGTCGTCGGGCATCGGGCGTTCTTTGCGCGCGATAAGCACCGCCCCGTTGTGAAATTCGGCCAGGAAGGTGTCTTCGTCAGCCGTTTCTTTCCAACTTATCTCTCCGCCAAGCGTCTGCCGCAGCACACGATGCAGAAACTCGGTCAGCTTATTCGTCGCCATTCGATTGCTCCATCAACTCCGCATGGTACTGCTGGAATCGCATATTATGCAAGCGTTTCCGTGCCTGCCTGCTTGGCGTGCCTGGACGCCAAGCAAAACGGGCCCTCGCCGCGCGTGCGACGAAGGCCCGTTGCTTTCACCCCTCGCTGACGACAAACGCTACGAGCGGTCCTTCGAGTCGCCCGAGTCGCTGCCTTCCTTCTCGAGCTGCTTCATGAGTTCTTTGGCACGGTCCAGGTGTTCTTGCGCAATGTGCTCGCTCTCCTCGATCACTTGATCGAGTTGCGGCGAGGCGTACCGGCTGAATACCTTCAGGCTGGTGAGCATCTCGTGGTGCATGCCCAACTGCATGCCGATGTAGCACTTGTCGAACTCCTCGCCCTCTTTTTCTTCCAGCTCGTGCTGGGCGGAAGCCACGCACTGCTGACCAAGCTGCTGCTTCAGCCGGATGATGTTCAAACCGCCGGCGGGTTGAAGGCCACGATTGGCCGCGTAGTCTTGTGGTCCTGGCCTGCCCATCCCGGTAAATCGCTGCAATTGCTCGACGGTCCGAGCGTGGTCGTCGATCAGTTGCTTGGCGAAGTCCTTAACCTCGTCGCTGGAAGCCCGTTCTTCCGCCAACCGGGCCAACTGAATTTCACCGCGGTCATCGACGAGCAGCCAATTGGCAACCTGCTGATCGGTGAGACTGGCGCCCTGCCGTTGGTCCACGGCGCCCTGTGTGTAACTGCGATTGGCCATCCGCGGCTGCCCTTGTTGATACGGTCCCTGCTGATACGGTCCTTGCTGATACGCTCCCTGCCGATACTGCTCTTGCTGATACGGTCCCTGCTGATACTGTTGGTACTGCGGCTGGGCATATTGGTTTTGATACGCCGGCTCATAGGTTTGTGAGTAACGACGGCTGCGGCGGAGTTGGGCCGAAGCCACCGAACAGGCCGAAATGAGCACGCTTGCCGCGGCAATGCTGACGATCCACTTGCGCATGGAGAAACCCTCCCTTTCCTTGGAACAAGAAGCCACGTACACCTCGCAACGCACTTCGCCGCTGAGGCGGACAAAATACCGTGGAGCAGGGGTGCGAGCACAAGATGTGCCGGCAGGCGCCGAAATGCGGGCTAAGGAGCCGAAATCACCATCGCTACCGCCTGCCCCATCACCGAATGGTTGAGCAGCAGGGCCGTCGGCTTGCAACCGGTCAGCGGACGACCGGCCACGACGTGGACCGGGCAGGCCGGATCCGGTCGTTCGTAGTTCAGCGTGACAGGGACGCGACCGTTTACCAGGGCCAACACACTGGCCACCGCCTCGACCGCTCCCGTGCCCGACGAGAGGTTGCCGAAATAGCTCTTTGGGGCGGTGACGGGCACGTCGCCCAGTTCCGCGCGGATCGCTTGGGCCTCCGCGCGGTCGTCGCCGACGGTGCTCAGGCCGTGCGCGTTCACATGGCCGATGTCGCTCGGCCGTAAACCGGCCGATCGAAGTGCGGCCACGATCGAGCGTCGCGTGGCGCCGCCCTCCGGCGGGCGACCATCAATCCGGCGCTCGTGCGATGTGCCGTAACCGACAATACGGGCGAACATCTTCGCACCGCGTGCCGCCGCGTGTTCGCGACGCTCCAGGACCAGTGCCGCGGCCCCTTCGCCGTTCACAAAACCATCGCGCGAGGAATCGAAGGGCCGCGAAAGCCTTTCCGGCTCACCGCGGCGCCGCGTCACTTCTTGCAGCTTGCTGCGCACCCACAGCACAGGGTGGATTCGCGAAGCCGTTCCCCCGCCGATCATCACATCGGCGTCGCCACGCTCGATCACCCGCACCGCTTCTCCCAGTGCCATCAGACTCGATGCCTCGGCGAGCGAATGGGAGTTGTTCGGTCCGCGGGCATCATGGGCGATGGCGATGTGGCAGGCCGGCATGTTCGGCAGGTATTTCAGCATCCAGAGGGGGTAGATTTCTTCCATGGCGGCCTTGCCCCACAGCCGGAAGTCGAAGCGGCCATCGACCATCGAGCGACGGTAGGCGTTGGCAATGTCCTCCGGCTCGCAATGGATCATGTCGGCCCCGAACACCACGCCGAGCCGCTCCGGATCGACGCCTTGCGGAGCCAGCGCAGCCTCGGAAACGGCCAAACTGGCCGCCACCACCCCCATTTGGATGTCTCGCGACATGACTTTCAGGCTTTTACGGGGTTTGACGAACTCCTTGGCGTCAAAATCAACCACCTCGGCCCCGAAGTCGGGTCCGATGCCGCTGGTGTCAAATGCCGAAATGCGGCGTACGCCGGAGACCTGGCCCTCCAGTGAATTCCAGAATGCGGCCGTGCCGATGCCGATAGGGCTCACGACCCCAAGCCCGGTAATCACGACGTCGGGGACCGGCGACATTTTGGCCTGAGAAAAGAGCAAACTACGGGAGGAGAGGTCACCGACCGGTTGCTAAGAAATTCGTTGTCTCCGAAGTCCTTGCGCACGATTTATGCTAGCCCACCGGCCGAATCGCCACAAGCGCAATCATCGAGGCTTGCCCAGAACGCTAATATTATCCAGGACTCCCAATTTAGCCGAAGCCGGGCCGAATGCTCAATCAAACGGCCTTTTTTACCATCAGGTTTGACATCTCGATATGCCCCAACGGGTTTATTGCAACAGCGACGCCAACTTTTCGATTCGTGAAGCGCGATCGATCGTGCGCGATTTGTTCGAGCCGAATCCCGCCATATACTGGGGCGACTTTCTCTCGAGCCTGGCACTGGGCGCCGCATGTTTCTTTGCCTCGCGGCGGGTCACGCCTTATTCGCCCGGACAGGTTTTGCTCGCGCTGGCGGCCTGCTTGGCCTATTATCGCGCGGCGTTGTTCATTCACGAGTTGACGCACCTGCGGAAAGAATCGTTTGTGGCGTTCCGCGTTGCTTGGAACGTGCTCTGCGGCATTCCGTTTTTTATGCCCTCATTTCTCTACTACACGCACTTGGCCCATCACGCGCGCCAGCATTATGGAACGCCCGATGACGGCGAATACCTGCCGTTGGGCATCCGCCCCCGCGGCGAAACCCTGAAGTACCTTTTGCAGCCGCTCGTAATTCCTGTGCTGGCAGTGCTGCGGTTTGTGCTGTTCACGCCGTTGACCTGGGTCAGTCCGCGGCTGAGGCGTTTCGTGCAGCAGCGGGCATCCAGCATGGTAATGGATCCGAGCTATGTGCGTCCGCTGCCGAAGCCGGTTGAGCTGCGCATTTGGCGTCTCCAAGAGGCGGGCTGTTTTCTGTATGGCCTGGCAGCGGCGATCTTGTTCGCAGGTGGCTGGTTGCCGGTCAGCCTGCTCGCGCACGCCTATGTGACCGCGGTGGTCGTGCTGCTGTTGAATCACGTCCGCACGCTGGGAGCGCACCGCTTTCGCCATCAGGGCGAGCCATTGACGTTTGTCGAGCAACTGCTCGATTCCGTCAACTATCCGCGCTGGCCTTTGACCAGCGAGCTGTGGGCGCCGGTGGGCCTGCGGTTCCATGCGCTGCACCACCTGTTTCCCTCGCTTCCTTATCACGCCTTGCCCGAAGCGCATCGCCGGCTGATGCGGCAACTCCCCGGCGAGTCGCCCTATCGACGAACCGAAAGTCGCGGCCTGTGGGCCAGCCTGCGCGAGCTATGGCAGGCCGCGGGCAGCTCTTCCCCAGAAGCCGTATCGCCCCACGGCGGTGGCACGCGCACCGGCCGCGCTGCCGGCGGGGCCACGATGTCGGGCGCCGCATAAGGTTAAGAGGCGATCCGAACACTTCCGTGGGGCGGCCTTCCCAGGCCGTCGCATGCCACGGCGGATGAACCGCGGCGGGTGCGAAACTTTTTGGCCGCCGGAGGGTTATATTCACTGCGGTGACCGATCGCTGGTTCTCGCCGCTTCCGCTCCCTTCCCTCTCAAGGATTCCTCAAACATGCTCTATCGACGCCTCTCCTTTGTCGCCCTGCTGTTGGCGGGGTCCGCCGTCCAAGCCGAAGAAAGCGCCAAGCCCGACGCCAACCAGTCCGCACTCTTCAAGCAGATCGATGCCAACGGCGACAACCAGATCAGCGAAGACGAAGTGCCGCAAGACAAACGGCGGTTGTTCGCCCGCCTGTTGCGCCGCGGCGATGCCAATGCCGACGGCAAGTTGAGCCAGGAAGAGTTTACCAAGGCGATCGCCGACGAGCGTCCTCAAGCGCCGGCTGCGGGGCCGGGCGGCGACGGCGGAGATCGGTTTCGGCAGTTCCTGGAAGCCGACCCGGCTGAAGCCTTCAAGCGGCTCGATGCGAATGGAGACGGCAAAATCGAGTTGAGCGAGGTGCCGGAACAAGGGCAGGGACGGCTGGCACAGTTCCTGGAATACTACGATGCCAACCGCGACAAGGCGCTGAGCCTCGACGAATTCCGCAAGGGTCACGAGATACTGCGTGCGCAGGCGGGAATCGGCCAGCCGCCGCGGCCCGCAATGCCCGGCGGGCTGCTGAAGGTTCTGGATACCAATGGCGACGGCGCTCTGTCGAAGGAAGAGATCGCTGCCGCCGCCGATTCGCTCCGCAAACTCGATCGCGACAGCGATGGTTCGCTCAGCCCGCGCGAATTGCAGGCGGTGCTGCCGCGTCCGCCAGGGCAATCGGCTCCGGCTCCATCCGGTGAAAAGCGGCCCGATGGGAATCCGCGTCCGGAAGCGGCCAGGTTATTGGAGCGGCTCCGTTCGATGGATGCCAATGGCGACGGCAAGTGGAGCGAGAGCGAGCTGCCGCCTTTCTTACGGCCGCGGTTCAGCAAGATCGACGCCAACGGCGATGGGCTGGTCGACGGCGACGAGTTGAAGCAGGCGCTGGCCTCGTTGCGGCAACCGCAGCAGTAGCCGCCATCGTAGCGTAAGCGTCCTCGCTTGCGCCGCAGCCCCGTTGCGGCCGCCGGAGCAACTGCCAAAAAAGCTCGCATCGGCAGCAGCGATTTGATTCATGCCGGTGTCATGCGCGCAACGTTGAGCGATACCGCACGTCAAGCATGACGAGTCTTAGCGAGCATGGCCCGGGTTCTCAACGCCATGGCGCATACCGACTTCGGCCGCGCGAACCCGCGGGCGAGGCTTTGTGTCTGGCCACTTAGTGGCCGCTGGCACGGGAATCGCATAGGTGGAGAGCGACTATCCTGGCTGCCAAACGCCGTGCGAGCAAATGTTAGCCAGGCACCTTCTGGGAGATGCTGCGATGAGCCCGGTTCCATCCAAAGGGAAAAAAGGATTCCAACTCGTTTCAGACCACGACGATCGGCTCGGCTTGCCGGTCGCCGACCAAACGGTTTACGTTCCCTTTGCCGCCTGGTTGGATGAACAGTTGGAAGAGCTCGTCACACGATGGATACACTTGGCGGCACCCAACGCTTCGCGACGCGAACGGGCAATTCACAGCCGCCGACGATAGCAGCTACTCTTTCAGCAGCCAATTGACCGCTTCCAAAACGGCACTCGATGGTTCGCCAGCAGACTCCACCAATTTGGCCGGTTGGCCGGCCGCCGCATAACTCTTGCGCACCAGCGCAGCCGCCTCGCCCTTCTCGCCCGCCAACCACAGCGGCCGCGGCGCCGAAAGGGCCAGCAAGGCCGGGATGTCTCCATACTTCACCGCGCCGGGCAGAAACGCCGGGTCGTCGAAGCTGCTCAGCCGCTGAAAACGGAAACCGGCGGTGTCGATGGCAACGTGGTCGATGGCCGGGCCTGCCAGAGCGGCGGCCGCCGCGACCCACGGCCCGGCCCCGTTCATGCCCACCAGATCGACCCGTTCCGGCTTGTGCTCGTTCAGCTTGGCAAAAGCGACCAGTGCCAAAACATCGTGGACCCGCGAGGCAAACAGCGGATGGTTGTAGCCGTAGGTGTAGCCGGCGAATTCCCGCGGGTTTTTGACGCGGCGGTTCTTCATCGGCGGCTGACCCGCGGCCACAAACTCACCTTGCCCCAGCAAGTCGATGCCGCCGACCGAAGTGCCCGCCGCCACCAGCTTCATCACCTCCGGCCGAGGCTTGCCGTCCGTAGCGTACAACCCGGCCTTGCCCGAACCGTCGATCCACAGCACGGCCCGCTTGTTCCAATTCTTGGGCAGCAAGAACGCCACAGGAAGCTCTTGGCCGTGCAGCGGGTTTCGCAGCAGGCCCGCGAATTCCGTGTAGTCGCCGCGATCTTCTTCCACCGATTTCTCGAATTCCGGCGAGCCGATTTCGGCCAGCGAATGACCCAGGATGGCCTCGACGGCGCCTCCCACCACCTCTCGGTATTTCGTCAGCGTCGCGGCATCGCGCGGCTGAAGCGCGGCGATCTGCCGCTCGGCGTCCTGCGTCATTTGCTTGATCAGGCTCCGCTCATAATCGTCGCCGCCGGCCGGCTTGGGATGCGCGTCGTCCCAGACCGTCATCTCCGCGACCGAGAGCGGCACGAAGTCTTCTTCCACGATCGGGTCGGTATAGCCGAGCTTGAGATGCTTGTTGAACCACGAGTACATCGCCGCCCGGCTGACGTAATTGTAGTTGTGCGGAAATTGCACCAGCGGCTTTGCCATCACGTTTGCTTCCGCGCCGAGCAGCTTGTAAAGTTGCTTCAGTTCGGGCAGGCCCTTGGTGGCGATCTCTTTGGTCCAGTCGTCGGCGCCGGTCATTCCCAATGGTTTGGGAGCAAACAGGCCGGC
This sequence comes from Pirellulales bacterium, assembly GCA_035533075.1. NCBI lineage: Bacteria > Pseudomonadati > Planctomycetota > Planctomycetia > Pirellulales > Pirellulales bacterium. The sequence continues at coordinate 26,496 of DATLUO010000092.1, forward strand.
CAGCTCGATGTTGCCGGTGTCGATCCGCAGCAGGCTGCAGTTCTCGCAGGTACAGCCGCCCTGCATGGCCGTCGAGACCATCACGGCCGGAAAGGCCGCCGCCGGCCGCGAATCGACCGCGCATAAGATGAATGTCTGTGTGCCACCGCCGCTGGCGCCCGTCACGCCGATGCGCGTGGCGTCGACCTCCGGCAAGCCGCCTATCCAGTCGAGTGCCCGAACGGAGTTATACGTCTGCAGGCCCATCACCGATTGCAGACGCAACTCGGCCTGAGCGCTGAACAGTCCCCATTGGTCGGCCGATTCCATCTGCGGACGGATCTTTCCATATCGGTGGGCCAGCTCGTACGAGATTTGCTGGCTGTCGGCGTAGCCCAGCATGTCATAGTGGAACACGAGGCAGCCCATGCGGGCAAGCTGCACGCAACGGGCCTGCAACGGAAAGCGGCCGCTGCTGACGAACCGCTCCGCTCCATCGGCGATCTGCTGCCGGGCCATCGCCACGCCCTGATCGACGAAGCGGCCGTTGGCCCAATGTCCGTGCGGGCAGAGCACCGCCGGCAGTTTGCCGTTGCGGCCTTTTGGGCGATAAAGGCTGCCCGTCACAAAATGGCCCGGATAGCTTTCGAGGTACACTCGGTCAACCGTGTACTCATTGCGATCGACGCGGCCATGCACGACGGCATTGACCGGCGTCGAGTTGGGCATGGGCCATATTCCAGTGGCCACTTTGGCTTGCCGCCGCACGCGCTCGGCACGCTTCCGCCACTCTTCAGCCGTGGCCGGCACGTTCAGGGGGAAATAGCCGTCCAGGTCTTTCGGCTCGGCCAACCGTTTGTCGGCGGGGAGCTTGCCCGGCGGCAGCGCCCGCGGCGCGTCGGCCTGGACCAGCGATGCGTAAGATAGGATTACGACTGCCAGGAGGGCCTGGGGCGACGGTGGACGGATGTGAGACGGCATCATGGGTGGCAAACTCCCTGTTAGAGCAATCGTTGCGAAACGCGGCACTGCGCTGCCAATGTAAGCCACGGACCGGCCGATTGCCACTGTTTTGCCGGCGGGTCCAGTCGATTCAATACCGGCCAGAATCGCAAAGAGGAAACCAGGTGGGGGGTGATCGCGAATTCGTTGGTCATCGCGTCGGGAAGTACCCAGCCACCTCTCGCCCCCGTTCTCATCGTGCCGCCCGCGCATCGCGCAACGCTTTCAGATACTCGACGATCTCGTCGTGCGCCGCCGTGGTTTGCGTGATGACCAAGGCTCCGGCATTGGTAAACCCCTCGATGGCGCCCGGACCACCCACTTCGTCCCACGTCGTCGGCACCAGATTATTGGTGATATTGTCGATCAGCGCAGGAAAGTCCAACGCGGGCCGGTCGGCCGGCGCATCGGGCGGACGCACCACAAGATCAAACACCGGATAGACCCTGGCAAGGAGCATGTTTTCGGCCTCGGTTTTGGAGGTGATCATCAGCACTTCGTTGCGAATCACGTAGGTCAGATCCAGCTCGTCCAAGGTCAGCCGCAATAGCGCGCGGAGCGTGATGCCCTTGATGCGGCGCGTGATCGGCGTGTCGCTGTTCACGCCCGCGTCGGTGAGGGCCTTGCTGTCGAGTTGGATATCGATTCCGTGCCTTTGCTTGAGATACTCGATCACGTCGCTGAGCGGCTGCTCGGCAAAGTCGATCTCCGTCAGTTGGCCGAGCTCTTTCTGGATGCGTGCCTCGCGCGCGCCAGGCTCTGGCTCGGCCATTTGCGGCCAGCCGCCCTTGCTGCCCGCGAGCGAAAGCCGCACGGCAGGATAAACGGTGCTGGCTACGCTGCCGGGCAAAAGCCCCTCGATGAGCTTGCCGACGCGGTACTGAATTTCGTCGGTCTGCCGGACGACGACCGTTTCTCCCGCTGCCCGAATCATGCCTTCGCCCGTGGGTTCCCAGCTTTGCGGCTCAATCATTTCGGGAACCAGCTTGGCGATGGCCTTGGCCCAGGCTTCGAGCTTGGTCGGCGACGGCGAGTCGGCAGGCGGCGCGGCCACGAGGGCCACGTTGTTTTGCTCTTTCGCCGGGGCCGCGGCCTTCGCGCCGCCCACGGGCTGCTGCCCCGGCGGAGCGGCTGCTTGCGTCGGCTTTGCCGGCGCCGCCCGTTGGGCGAGGTGGTAGACCTTGATCGGAAGCGGCTCCTTGATTTGAAGCGGTTCGTTCGACGGCGCCGGCGGACGCCCGGCGAAAGGATCGAGCGGCTTGGCCGCCTCGATCTGCTTGTCCCGCGTGCGGCGCAAGGCGGCGAGCAGCTCGGCGATCTCTTCGTGGGCCTCTTCGGCCTGGGAGATGGCAAGCGCGTGCGAGTTGCGCACGAATTTGATCGACCCGGGGCCGCCCACCTCGTCCCAGGTCCTCGGCGCCATCGTGCTGACGATCAGCTCAATCAAGGCGCGGGCATCCTCGGCCTTCTTCTGGCCGGGCCTCAAGGGCGGCCGAAACTCGCTGTCGAGCGTCACCAGGTCTTCGACCGGATATATCCTGCAAGTCAGGTGGTTTTCGGCTTCGGTCTTGCTGGTAATCAGGAGAAAGCCGTCGCCCACGACGTAGGTCAGGTCGAGCTCGCTTAAGACCAGCCGCAACAACGAGCGGAGCGTAATGCCCTGGATGGTGTGCGTGATCGGTGTATCGCTTGCCACGCCGGCGTCGGCGAGGGCCTTGTTGTCGATCTGGATCTCGATCTCATGCTTTTGCTTGAGAGATTCGATCACGTCGCTGAGCGGCTGTTCGGCAAAGTCGAGCTCGCTCGGCTGATCGAGGGCGGTGAGGATTGCCGCCTGGCGCGGCGTGGGCAGCGGCCGCGCGGCGGTATCGGGTTCAGCCGCGGACATACTCGGCAGGAGCGACAAGCAGACAAACGCGCTGAAAACGACGGGGCCGACGCGCAACATGGCGGTTCTCCTTCTCTGTTCTGACCGGAACACGAACTGTGCCAAGAGATGGGCCGGCCGGCATCGCCTTTTATGCCGAACGGCCGACGCGCTTCCCAACCTACCACCGCCGCCGCCACGAAGCAAGCATCGTCGCAGCTTGTGTCAGCGCGTCGTCGCGTTCCGCTCGCTAGGATCCGACCGAATACGTCAGCAGCAGCCGGTCCGCCACAACTTCGCTTTCCAGTGTTTGCCCGGCGAGTTGAAAACGACGGAGCATCGAGCGGCCGCAGTTCACCATGGCTTCCGTCGCGAACAATCCGTGCGGCAGAGGCACATCGCAGATTTTGTCTCCTGATCGCTTGGTGCCGTCGATGGAAAGTGCCACAAACACGCCTCGCGATTTGCAGCGGGCAATGGCCTCGAAAAGTTGAGCCAGGCTGAAGCTCTGCGCGCCGTAAAGGATGCCCTGACTGTCGACGTACGGCGGATCGCAATAGACTAAGTCTCCTGCTCTTGCGCGGTCCATGACCTCGGCGTAATCGGCCAGAACGAACTGCGTTCCGCGGCAGCGCTGCCGCCATTCGTCGGCGCGCTTCGCGAACGAGGCGGCCGAGATTGGCTGATGGACCCCGCAGGGCGTCGACATATATCCGTCGGCCTTGCGGAAACGCACGACTCCGCCGTAGCACGCGCGACAGAGGAAAACCAGGTCACCACCGTTCGGCTGCGCGTTGTAAGACGCTTTAACCTGCTCATAAACGGTTTCTTTCGACTCGCGTCGCAGACGTTCCCGACGTTCGGTGTACCACGCTTTGAGTTGGTCGGGGTCGTTTTGCAACGCCCGCCAGATTTCCGTCAGCGGCCTGAACGCGTCCGAGCCGGTCCCTGAATCGGGGGCCAGCGTGGCCAGCACGGCCCCACTGCCCAGGAACGGCTCGTAATAGGTGCCGAATTCTCGCGGGAAGTACGAAACAATCTCATGGGCGAACCGCTGTTTGTTCCCCACCCATTTCAGAAGTTGGCGGCGAAATGGGCGTACCTCCCGCGGAACCTCTGAAAACAACGGTAATTGTTGAAGTTGCATCCGTTACATCCTGGCCAATAGGCATTGGTTCATATCAGGCCGTGAAGCATATCCGATGTTGGGATGCAAATACAAAGCGATAACTGCATGAACGGCGTGGATTGCACTCGATTGGCAGCACATACTGGAAACCAGCGTGGAAGGGCAACGAAAGCATCCTTTTCTAGGAGTCGGCAAATGAAATCGGTGGTTCAAGGGCGATGGTGCGGCGCTGCGGTGTTGGTCGTTCTGCTTGCCGCCGGCTGCCAGCGCGGGCCGCGGACGATGACCGGCATCGAAGACGCGGGCAAAGCCGCCGCGGCCAAGCCGAAGGCCAAGGTGGTCGGTCCGGCGGGCCGCGAGCCGGGGGTCGCCGTGCGCACGGTGCGGGCCTTCCGCGAATGGGGCGTGCGCGAGACGGCCGCCGATGCCCTGGCGCGCATCGGCGATGCGGCCGTGCCCGCCTTGCTCGACACCTTGGCCGATCCCGATCCGGACGTCCGCGCGCAGGCGGCACACGCCTTGGCGCGGATGGGACAGAAAGCGGAGCCGGCCGTGCCCGCCTTGATCCATGCCCTGGACGATCCGAACCAGGACGTGCGACAGGGCGCCGCGCGGGCCCTCGGCCAGATTGGTTCGGGCGCCGAAGAAGCCGTGCCGGCCTTAATCAAGGCCATCAAAGATCCACGCAACAAATCGACGCCGAAAGCCGTCGAAGTCGAGACGAAGGTTGTTGAGTAGGGTTCAGGGTTCAGGGTTCGGGGTTCAGGGTTCGGGGTTCAGGGTTCAGGGTTCAGGGCGCGAGCCTTGCGTCTTGTGCCGTGCGTCGAAGATATTGGGGCATCCCTCATCCCTCATCCCTCATCCCTCATCCCTTCCATGGCCAGCCACCTCCGCGGCGATGCACTGCAAATTTGGCGGGCCGGTGTGGCGGGCGTCGACTCGGCGCGATTGGTGCGAGACGCCGTTCATGCCGAAGGATCGTGTCTGAACGTCGGCGAGGAAACGCTCGACCTTCGTCGTGTCCGCCGCATTGCCGTCGTCGGGGCCGGCAAAGCGGGTGCGGGAATGGCCGCCGGATTGCTCGACGCACTCGGACCGCAAATGATCGCGCAGAAGAAAGTTGCGGGTTGGATCAACGTCCCGGCCGATTGCGTCCGACCGCTGCCGCCCTTCGTGCTGCACCCGGCACGTCCCGCGGGCGTCAACGAGCCGACCGAAGCGGGAGTGCATGGCGCGAACCAAATCCTCGATCTGGTCGGCTCGTTGACCAACGACGATCTTTGCCTGGCCTTGATTTCCGGCGGCGCCAGCGCTCTCTTGCCCGCACCCGTCGATGACATCTCTTTGGCCGACAAGCTCGCCGTGACGCGGCACCTCAGCGCCGCAGGAGCCACCATCAACGAGCTGAATGCCGTCCGTAAGCAGATCAGCCGCATCAAGGGTGGCGGACTTGCCCGTGCCTGCCGGGCCGGCGCGCTGATCAGCCTCATCATTTCCGACGTGCCGGGCGATCCGCTGGACGTGATCGCGTCTGGCCCGACCGTGCCCGATGCCAGCACGCCTCAAGCCGCGCTGGAGGTGCTCCAGCGGTTCGGCGCCCGGCAGGCCGGAATTTCGCCGCGCGTGTTTGAGTATCTCCGTGGCAAAACGCAAATCGCCGCGCCGCCGCCCTCGTGTCGCGTCATGAACGTGGTCATTGGCAACAACGCCACCGCCGTCGACGCGGCAGGTCGCGAGGCGGAGCGACTTGGTTATTCGCACGTCATGGCTTCGGCGCCGGCCAGCGAAGGAGCGGCTGAGGACGTGGGGCGGCACCTGGCCGGCTTGGCCCTGTCAATGCGGGAGGGCACCGGCCCCGACTGTCTGATCACGGGCGGCGAGCCGGTCGTCAAGTTGCCCGACGCGGCCGAGCGCGGTCTGGGAGGCCGCAACCAGCAGCTTGCCTTGGCGGCGCTGGAGCGGTTGGCCCCGCAGGGTTGCACGGGCATCACGCTCGTTTCCGGCGGCACCGACGGCGAGGATGGACCGACGGACGCGGCCGGAGCGTTCATCGACGCCGAGGTGCTCTCCGCTGCCCGGCGCCAGGGGCTCGACATTTCCGACTATCTCCGCCGGTGCGACGCTTATCACTTCTTCGCCGCCACGGGCGGTCTGATTAAAACCGGGCCGACGCACACGAATGTGTGCGATCTGCGTGTGGTGGTGGTCGGTCGCCGGTAGGGTAGGGCCAGCGAGCTTGCGAGCGCCGGCCCACCGAAAGCGAGGCGTTAGGCATTGGGCGTTAGGCTCGCTGTACCTAACGCCTAACGCCTAACGCCTTCCAACTACGCAGTACGCAACGGCGCCAGTGGACGAGACCGTGCCCGCGTGCTAGCCTAAGCGCCAAGGCTTACGTCACCCTTATAGTAACCCGGGAGTTTCTGCCATGACCATGTATCTTCGCTTGCTGACGACATTGAGTGTTCTCGTTGCCTCGGCCACGTCGCTGACCGCGGCCGACTTGAAGCCGGGCGATCCGGCTCCCGCGTTTTCGTTGAAAGGCAGCGACGGCAAGACCCACTCGCTGGACGACTTCAAGGGCAAGAAGGTGGTCGTCATCGCCTGGTTTCCCAAGGCCTTTACCGGCGGCTGCACCAAAGAGTGCAAGTCGATGCGCGACGACGGGAAAGAGTTGCGCAAGTACGAGGTGGCCTATTTTACGGCCAGCGTTGATGAGCCGCAAAAGAACAAAGAGTTCGCCGAGTCGTTGGGCCTCGACTTTCCCATCCTCAGCGATCCGGAGAAGGACGTGGCGAAAGAGTACGGAGTGTTGCGGCCCGACGGCGGCGTGACGAACCGCTGGACGTTCTACATCGGCAAGAACGGCAAAGTGCTCTACGTCGATAAAAGCGTGAACACCGCCGAGCACGGCAAAGACATCGCCAAGAAACTCGACGAGCTGGGAGTCGAAAAGAAGTGAGCTAATACCGCAGGGTCGGCGAGGGCGGGTCGTCGACCGGGGGCAACGGTTGCAGGTTGTTGCCCGTGGCGACGGGAAGCGGTACGCCGCGCGGCGCGACGTCGCGGGCGGCAATGCTTTCGCGCCGGCGCGGCTCCTCGCCGACCGTGGCCGAGGAATCCGCATTCGGCTGCTCAGCGGGCGCGGCCGCGGCAATCATCGGCGCATCGCCTCCCTGCTCCGGGACGTTGCTGAGCGATTCAACCCACTCGCGCGCCTCGTCCATGGCCGGATTTTCGGCCAGTGCCAGCTTGAAGTGGTCGAGCGCGGCCTGCCGCTGGCCTCGCTTATCGAGCAAGTAGCCGAGGTTGTAATGGGCTTTGGCCGGACCGTGGGCGTCGGTCAGATGCGCCAGGGCTTCGTCGTTGCGCCCCTGGGCCACCAGCGCCATGGCGATGTTGTTGCGATAGAGAGCACGGTCGGGGTCCAACTCGATGGCGCGGGAGAGCATCACGACCGCATCGTCATATCGCTGCTGCCGGGCGTAGCAGAGGCCGAGATCGTTGAAGGCAACGGGGTCCTTCGGATAGTGCCGAGTGGCAAGCACATAGTATTCGCTGGCCCGGTCGAGCTGGCCCTGCCGGTCGAAGTGCCGGCCCAAGCCGATGAACGCGGCGAGATTCTGCGGCTCCAGTTCCAGGGCCTTGTGAAACATGCGTCGGGCGGCCTCGGCATCGCCGTTCTGCTCGAACGTTTCTCCCATGGCGACATAGTCGCTGGCCTTGGTGGGGGCGATGCCACTGGCCAACGCCGTGGGGTCGGTCGGCGGCACCGGGTTCTTCTTCGATGTCTTAAAAACCTTCGACACCGACTTTCCGAGACTCGACTGGCTTACCGCACTGGCGATTTGTTTCATCGGGCCGGGTTTGGGAGCCGCCAGCGGCGTGATGGGGGTTCCGCCTCGGAACGAGGGAAAACCCGCGCATCCCAGCGCGGCCAACGAGATCAAAGCCGTCTGGCCGAGGGCCGCGAAATAGGACTTGCGCACAACACGTCTCCGTCAAGCAGCGCGTTCTGTTGCCGGCCGGCCGCCCGCGCGGCGTTGGCCATTGTCATTTCATCGTCTGTCAGTCAACGCGCGCTGTAACCTTTCAATCAGCCGGCGATTCGTGAGAACTAGAACCCGCCGCCGCCGCCACCGGCACCACCACCGCCACCGCCGCCACCACCGCCGCCCCCGGTTGAACTGGTGTTGGCGGGCAAGCGCGGGTCGGGAGTGGTCTCGTTGAATTTGGTGCCGATGGTATTGATGTATTCGGCCGGCGCGACGCGGGGCCGAATATTCGTTTGGGCCACCAGCGGGCCCTCGGCAAAGACGTTGATGTGGGAGACGAGCTCGCTGACCGACTGGTTTCGCGCGGCGGTCGTCTCCTCGTCGCGTGCTTGCAACACGAACACCGTGCGGTGTTCGGGCGGAGAGTAGGTCAGGATGTCGCGGACTTTGAGTTCGCCCGCCTCGTTCAGTATGCCCGTCGTCGGATCGAAGTGGTCGTCGCTGAGCGTGTTTTGCGTCCGCCAGCCGTTATTGATCATGACGGCGAACGGCGCCCGTGCCGCCATGCGGTCGGGCACCAAGAACGGGGCCGGCCAGCATCTGTTGCGCTGGGCGATTTGCCGGGCACGCTTGAAGAGCTGTGCGTCGGCTTGCGAGGGGAGCATGCAGAGGGCCACGCCAATTGCCGCCAGAATCGTTCGCCGGAGCATCCGTTTCTCCCTTCGTGAAAAGCCGTTGGCGGCAACGGGCGCCTGCACGGGCACGCGCCGCGATGTTGCCGCGCCACAAACCGAACATTAGTCAGTATCGGCAAGCGGGGGCGAAGAATGCGAGCCGCTTCGTGGACCCTTCCAACTCGCCTGATCGGCAAGGTTTGACAACCGATCAAACCGCGTCGCCCGTCCGCTCGGCGGCTTCTTCCCAGTGCTCGTAGAGCGTTTTCACCGCGGCTTCCTGCTCGGCGATCTCGGTCTGAATCTCCTTGACGCGGCGGCCGTCGCGGACCACTTCCGGCGAAACCAGATCGGCGTGTAATTCTGCGATGCGGGTTTCGCGCTCGATGATCTCGGCCTCGACCTCGGCGGGCTTGCGATAGGGAAATCGCCAGATGCGCTTCGTCTTGGCCTCGCTCGGCTTCTTTGCCGACTTGGCGGCTTCGTCTTTCTTGGCGGCCGTCGTCGCCGGAGCGGCCAGCCCTTTGCGGACGAAGTGCAGATACGTCTCGTAGTTGCCGTCGATCACGCGAAAGCGGCCTGGTTCGACAATCAGCAAGTGGTCGGCCACACGGTTCAAGAAGTAGCGGTCGTGACTGACGAACAACACCGTGCCGTCAAAGGTGGTCAGCGAACGCTCCAGCGAGTCGCAGGCCCACAGGTCGAGATGGTTGGTCGGTTCGTCGAGCACCAGAAAGTTGACGTCGCTGGCTGAAAGTTGGGCCAAGGCCGCCCGGCTCCGCTCACCCCCACTTAAGCTGTCGACGCGCTGAAAGACGGCGTCGCCCGTCAGGCCGAAACGGGCCAGCAGGCCGCGGCGCTGCGGTTCGTTGAACTCCTTGCCGGCGGGCCGGACCGCCTCGACCACGGGCAGACTCGCGTCGAGTTCCGAAAGCAACTGATCGTAATAGCCGATTCGCACGCCGCGGCCCAACTGCACCGTGCCGGCGTCGGGCGTAGCCTGGCCGATCAGGCAGCGCAGCAGCGTCGTCTTGCCGGTGCCGTTGGGACCGAGAATCCCCCAGCGCTCGCCACGCTCGATCTGGAACGTAAGATCGGCGAACAGCGGCCGGTCGTATCCCTTCGCCAGACTTTCGGCCCGCAGCACGATGTCGCCGGTGCGATCGGCCGCGGGAAAGCCCATCGCCGGGCCTGCGATCTCGCGCGGCGGCTCGACCCGCTCGATGCGGGCCAGTTTCTTCTCGCGGTCTTTGGCCTGGGCGCTTTTCTGCCCGTAGAAGTTGCGGCGGATGAACTCCTCGGTCTTGGCGATCTGCTCTTGCTGCTTTTCATAGGTCCGCGCCTGCACCTTCAGCCGCTCGGCCTTCTGTTTCCAATAAGCGGAAAAGTTGCCGACGTAATCGTCGACCGTGCCCTGAAACAGCTCCAGCGTGCGGTCGGTCACCTTGTCGAGAAAGTAGCGGTCGTGGCTGACGACGAGAATGGCCTGGTCGGTCTCGCTGAGGAACGATTCAAGCCACTCGGTGGCCTCGATGTCGAGGTGGTTGGACGGTTCGTCGAGCAGCATCAAGTCAGGCCCGCGCAACAGCAGCTTGGCCAGCATCAGCCGGTTTTGCTGGCCTCCGCTGAGCTGCTCGATCGGCCGCCGGAAACTGGCCCGATCGAAGCCCAGACCGTCGAGCACTCGCTCGATTTTGTGATCGAGGTGGTAGGCGTCGCGGTGCTCGAGTTCGTATTGCAGTCGGTCGTAACGCTTGGCGAGTTGTGCCCGGTCTTGCGGGTCGGTGGCGACGCTCAAGGCATGGGCCACCGCTTCGCCGTCGCGGGACAGCGAGACGAGGTCTTCCAGGGCCGTCATCGCTTCGTCCCAGAGCGTGCGGCCGGGCGACCATTCGGGCTGCTGCTCCAGATAATCCATGCGGGCAGACTCGTGGACCTCGACCGCGCCCGAATCGGCCTCGTCCTTTCCGGCCACGATCCGCAACAGCGTCGTCTTGCCGGCGCCGTTGGGCCCAACCAGCCCAGCTTTTTCGCCCGGCCGGATTTCGAACGTCACACCGGCCAGCACCGGATCGGGACCAAAATGCTTGGTGACTTCGGTGACGGAGAGCAGGATCATGTGGGGCAACAAGGTTTCGGCGAGGGCAAACTACAAACTTCGAGCAAGCGGGGCAACAATGCAAGGGGTGGGCATCAACCGCGCAAAAAAACGGCCGCGTCGCAAGGGAGTAACGACGCGGACCTCGATTCAACCCGCGTCCGCTGAAGGCGTGACTCCCCGGTCGCCGTAATGATAGAATCATGGCTGACGCCAAATTCTGGTGAAACTTTTCGGTTGGCTCGGGCGTCAAACATTCGGGGCAGGCGGCCCTGCCGCCGGCGTGTGCCGGTAATGGCCGGGTGGAGGTCCCATTTCGTTTATCCGGCTGGTGCCGGGCTTCGTTGCGATCGAAACCGTTCGCCCTTGAGGAGGAGTTGAGGCATGAGATCCCGCACGCATCGCACCCTGTTTGTCGCGTTGGCTTGGTTGAGCAGCATTTCGGCGGCGTCGATTTCGGCCGCCGATAAGCCCGAAAAGAAGCCCGCCGAACGACCACAAATCGAGCCGGCCGAGCCGACGGTGCCCGACAGCATCAGGGCATTGCTCGAAGACCGCAGATACGCCGACGCCGTGGCGGCCATCGACAAGGCGGTGGGCGACAAAACAGCCGACCAGGAATGGCTGGCCTATCTCAAAGCCCGATCACTTTACCTGGCCGGCAGTTACGACGATTCGATCGCCGCCTACAAGGCCGCCGAGACAAGGTTCCCCGAGAGCCGCTGGCAACGTCGATACCGGTTTGGCCGCGCGCTGGCGCTGGCCCGCAAAGGCGATTTCCAGGCCGCAGAGCAGATTTATCGTGCCGAGGCCGAGCACCTCTTGTCGGCCGATCGCAAGGAGGAACTGGCCGACATCTATCTGGAGTTCGCCGACGGCTACTTCAAGCCGGCCGACGAACAGCAGCAGCCCAACTATGCCAAGGCCCTCGAGTTCTACAACAAGGCGCTCGAAGTCGGCCCGAAGCCCGAAAAACGCGAAGAGATCGAGCTGCGTGTGGCACGCTGCTACCAGGAGTTGGGCAACCATCAGGAGGCTGCCAACCGTTACACGCAGTTCACCAAAGACCATCCGGATAGCGCCCTCGACCTGGAAGCCCGTTTTCGCCTGGGCGAGGTGCAGTTGACGATGGGCCAACGTGAGGAAGCCCGTCGCACCTGGCAGGACCTGCTGGCCACCTACGCCGACAACAACAGCGAGCGGATTGCCGAGGCGACGTTCCGGCTTTCGGAGACCTACGGCTTGCCCGCTCCCTCGTCGACGGAAGACCTGGAACTGGGCGTCGCCTCGTTGGAGACGTTCCTGAAAGAATTCCCCGAGCACAAGCTGGCCGGGCAAGCCTATCTGCGCATCGCCAATGCCTACGTCCATTGCGGACGATACGAAGACGCGGTGAAGAGGCTCAAAAAGTTCTTGGGCGACGAGCGGTCCGCCGGTCGCGAAGAGCTGGCCGATGCCCGCGTGCTATTGGGCCGTTCGTATCAGCTTCAGAAGAAGTTCGACGAGGCGCTGGCCACTTGGCGCGACTACCTGGCCAAGCATCCGGCCCATTCGGCCTGGAGCGACGTGCAACGTTCGATCATCGACACCGAGTTTCTCCAAGGCGCCGAGGCGGCCAAAGCCAAACGCTACGATCAGGCCCGCAAGCTGTGGCAAGAGTTCCTGGTCAAATACCCGCTCGATCCGCGTGCCCCGCGCATCCTGCTCGAATTCGGCCGCATGAAGTTTTTGGAAGAAGATTACGACGCGGCCATCGCCGAGTGGCGGCGCGTCGTCTCGAAGTATCCCAACACGAATGAATCGTCGCAGGCCCAATACCTGGTGGCCCTCACGCTGGAAGAGAAGCAGGGCAAGCTCGAAGAGGCCCTCAAGGAATATCGGAAAGTGACGTGGGGCAACTACGCCGCCAAGGCCCAGCAGCGCATCAGCCGACTCACCGCCAAGGAAATGACGGTCGCCACCGAGCGCGTGTTCCGCTCGAACGAGACGCCCAAGATCAAGCTCACCACCCGCAACATCGAGTCGGTCACGGTTCGGGCCTACACGGTCGATCTGGAAACCTACTTTCGCAAGATGCACCTGGCCGGCGGCGTGGAAGGTCTCGACATCGCCCTGATCGACCCCGACAAGACGTTCGAGTTCGATGTGCCGAAATATGCCCAGTATCAGCAGCTTGCCAGCGAAGTGGAGATCCCCTTCGAGTTCCGCGTGGCCGGCGTGCCGGGCGGCGTGATGGCCGTCACCGTCAGCGGCAAGACGCTGGAGGCGACGACGCTGGTCATCCAGAGCGACCTCGACGTGATCGTCAAAAGCTCGCGCGACGAAATCTTTGTGTTTGCCCAGAACATGCGGACCGGCAAGCCGTGGCCCAAGGTGCGGCTGTTGATTTCCAACGGCCAGCAGGTGTTTGCCGAAGGCGAGGCGGGCGACGATGGCGTGTTCCAGAAATCGTACCAAGAACTGAAGTCGGCCGGCGACGTGCGGGTGTTCTCGGTGGCTGATTTAAGCGTGGCCTCGAACGTTGTCGGCCTGAACGGCGTCGGCGTCTCCAGCGGTCTCACCGCGCGCGGCTACATCTATCCCGATCGCCCCGCTTATCGCGCCGGGCAGCTCGTTCACGTTCGTGGCGTCGTTCGCAACGTGGCCGACGACCGTTTTACGATCGACGAAGGCAAGAAGTTTCATTTTGAGGTTTACGACAGCCGCAGCCGCCTCATTCGGCAAGACGAAGTGACGCTGGGCAAATTCGGCAGCTTCCATGCGCACTTTGTGTTGCCCGACAGCAGCGTGGTCGGCGACTATCGCATCCAGGTTTATGACGACGCCGGGCAAAACTACCAGGGCGCCTTCCGCGTTCACGAATATCAGCTCGAACCGGTGCGTCTGGCGGTCGATACCGATCGAAAAGTTTTTTATCGAGGCGAAGAGATCGTCGGTAAGATCACTGCCAAATTCTATTACGGCGCCCCGCTGGCCGACCGCGAGATTCGCTATCAGCTTGCCGGCGGCCGAGTCTACACCGGCACCACCGACGAAAAGGGCGAGCTGGAGTTCAAGCTGCCGACGCGCGAATACCGCGAGTCGCAAACGCTGCCGCTGGTGGTCACGCTGGCCGAGCGGAACCTGCGAACGAGCGTCAACTTCTATCTCGCCACGCAGGGCTTTTCGATCGGCCTGAGCACCGTCCGCAAGGTGTTCGTCTCCGGTGAGACGTTTGAGGTTTCCCTCAACACCCGCGATGCCGAGGGCAAACCGATCAGTGAAGAACTAACTTTGAACGTACTCAAACGGACGACCGTCGAGGGCAAAGTCGGCGAAACCGAAGCCGAAGAGCACGAAATCGCGACCGACAAGGACGGCAAAGGCCGGCTTACGCTGCGACTAGAAGAAGGCGGCCAGTATGCGCTGCGCGCGGAAGGAACCGATCGTTTCGACAACCCGATTTCGGGCACGTCGCTGGTGCAGATTTCCGATGACAGCGACCGCGTTCGTCTGCGCATCCTGGCGGACCGTCACACATACAAAGTCGGCGATCGCGCCACCGTGCAGTTGCACTGGCGCGAAGCCCCGGCTTTGGCGCTGGTGACCTTCCAGGGCGGCAAGATTTTGGATTACCAGCTCGTGCAGCTTAAGACCGGCGCCAACGAGCTGGCGATCCCCATGACGACGCTCTTGGCGCCGAATTTCGATCTGGCCGTCGCCGTGATGACCGACGCCCGTGAGGCGAAGGAAAAAGACGACGACCCGGAAAACAACTCTGTAGGGAACGGGGCGCCCCCTGGGCCCCGTGGCGTTCCGCGGCGCTTCCACGAGGCATCCAGCCCCTTCACGGTCGAGCGCGAGCTACGATTGACGATCGCAACCAAGCCGAAGCAAGGCGACGCTGCCCGGCCGGGCGAAGAGGTTGAGGTAACGATCACGGCCAGCGATCCGCAAGGCAAGCCGGTCGAAGCCGAGCTGAGCCTGGCGATGATCGAGCAGGCGCTCTGGGAGATGTTCGGTTCGAACGTCGCTGCCATCGCCGACTTCTTCCGCGGCCAACCGCGCGCCTCAGCCGTACGCACCGCGTCCAGCGTGGCATTCTCCTACTATCCCGCAACGCAGCCCATCAACCCGCAGTTGTTGGCGGAAAAGGATCGGAGGGAAGTTGAGGCGATGGAGGAAGAGCGACGCAAGGCGTTGAGTGAACTGACTTCAAGTCAAACGGCCGAGTTGCAACGGCAACAGATCGCGGCGGAGCCACAAGCGAGAGCGAAAGTCAATCGCGAACTGTCCTTGCGCAACGGCAACATGGACGACGCTCTAGTGGCAGAAGAACTCGGCGAGGTCGAGAGCGTGCTAGGGACCAACGTTTATCCAGTTGGCGATCTTGTCGGCACGATCGAACATGATGCAAAAACTCAGAGCCGCGCGAGTGGCGACGTCTTTTACGATCAGATTCGCCGTCCAAGGGGATCGATGGTGGTTGAGGAATCAGCGATTCCATTCGATGATCTTTCAGTTAGTGGCGTGCCGGCCGCCAATGGCCCCGTGGCTGGCGGATTAGGCGGTTTCGCAGGACGGAGGTCTGGCCTGGCCAGCCGCCAGGCCGGTGCAGAGGCATACGGTTTTGGGGTTAACGACGGAAAGGTAAAGGCTCGACCGTTTTTTGAGCAAGACGAAGCTAAGTCCGAAGCGGCCAAGTCGGAGTTGGCGGATCGCAATCAGATGTATTTCGCTCCGGCCGATGCCAGCGCGCTGATGATGGGTCGGCTGGCGAAACCGGAATCCAACCCCACGGTCCTCTTGGCCGATGGAAGCCAGAAAACCTGGCAACTCGGCTTGAACTTCACGATACCCGACGGACAAAAGCTACGTGATGCGGCTGAAAAAAATGCGAAGCTGCTTGAGGAGGCTGAGGCGATGAGAACAGCGGGGGCCGTAATACTGCCGCCGCAAGCATCCCAAGAAACGGCATACTGGAATCCCGCAATCGTCACCGACAAGGACGGTAAGGCCACCGTTACGATCACATTGCCAGAGCGGACAACGGCGTGGAAGCTGCTGGCGAAGGGGATCACCACCGAGACACTGGCTGGGGAAGCCGAGAGCGAGCTGGTGGTTAAGAAGGAGCTGTTCGGCGAGCTGAAGCTGCCGCTGGCCTTCACCGACGGCGATGAGGCCGAGATTCTCACGACCATGCACAACGACGCGGTCGAGAAGGGGAAGATCGAGGTCACGCTTAAGACGACCATTGGTGGCAAGGCGGTCGAAGAGAAGAAGACGATCGAAGCGAGCAAGGGAATGCAGGAGGTGCCGTTCAGCGTGAAGTTGGAACTGCCCCGAGAGGAAGAACGGCAGAAGGCAGAAGGCAAAGGGCAGAAAGAGGAAGCAAGCACAGACGCTGTTGAAATCGAGTTGACGATCGTCGCCGGGGAGAAGCGCGATGTGGTGCGGCGGACGGTGCCGATTCGGCCTTATGGGATGCCGGTGTTCGCAACGGCCAGCGGCTCGGCCACCAGCGATACCACGGCCTTCGTCGAAGCGCCCGAAGGCATGACGCTCGAATCGCCCAAGCTGGAGGTGATCGTCGGCCCGACCGTCGAGCAAAGCTTGCTCGACGCACTTCTAGCGCCGGCGCCGTTATGCCAGCTTGGTGCCTTGCGATTGGCTTCGGGCATCGATACCTCGACGAGCGACCTGATGGCGGCCATCGGTTTGCAGCGTCTCGTTGGCGCCACGCGGCAGGCCGGCACGCCGCAGGCCGAAGCGCTTGATGCCCGAGTGCGCTCGTCGTTGAGCTTGCTGGTTTCGTCGCAGAACGACGATGGCGGCTGGAGTTGGACCGGACGCGGCGGTGCCAGCAATCGCTACACGTCGGCGCGCGTTGTCTGGGCGCTCAGCCTCGGCAAAGCCGCCGGCTACAAAGTAGCCGACGACAACTTTGAGAAGGCCATCGGATACATTCAGAGCCAGGTGGCGACGACGGCGGAGACGGATTATGACAGCAAATCGGTGCTGCTGGCCGCGCTCGCCTCGGCCGGCCGCGGCGACTTTACATTGGCCAACCGGCTCTATCGCAATCGGCCCGCGCTCTCGACCGGTGCGCTGGTCTACCTGGCGCTGGCCCTGGCCGAGATGGACCGGCAGCCAATGGCCCACGACCTGTTCGAGCTGCTCGCCAAGCGAAAGCTCGACGGCAGCGTCGAAGAACTCAACACACGGGCAGTGCTGGCCTGGAACGATTCGTCGGCCGAACTGCGGGCACTTTACCTGTTGGCCCTGGAAAAAGCCGAGCCGGAAAGCACCAAAATCAGGGACCACGTCGATTGGCTGATGGCCCATCGCACCGGGCATCGCTGGTCGCCCGACAAGGCGACCGGCCCCGCTATGTTGGCGCTGGGCCAGTGGTTCGCCAAAACGCGTTTCGACACCGAGCATTATCAGCTTACGCTGGTCGTCAACGGTTTTGAGGTGACGAAACTCGATGTGACGCCCGAGGCCAAGACGCAAACCGTTGCCATCCCGGCGGGCCTGCTCAAGAAAGACAAGCAGCGGATTCAGTTCCAGTTGGCCGGCCGCGGCCAATACACCTATCAGTGCTTGCTGAGCGGCTTCGTGCCGGCCGGCAAGCTCAAGAGCACCACTAAGAATTGGCTGGTCAAACGTTTCTACGAGCCGGCCCCGCGCGAGCTGGACGGGCAGACCATTCCCCGCGGGTTCGACGTGTTGCAAGGGGCTTTCACCACGTTCCGCAATCCGCTCACGCAGTTGCCCGTCGGCCAGCGCGGCCACGTCGAGCTCCATGTCTCGCGCATCAACTTGCGGGCAGACACGGCCGACGAAAAGGTGGAATACCTGGTCGTCAGCGAGCCGCTGCCGGCCGGTGTGACGGTGATCGAGCAATCGGTCACCGGCGCGTTCGAGCGGTTCGAGCTGACGCCCGGCGAGATCACGTTCTTCATCGGCAGTCAGAAGTGGCCCGGACCGATCCAGTTCGACGTCCACGGCTATCTGCCGGGCGAGTACCGCGCGGGGCCGACCGCCGTCCGCAACGCCTATCGGCCCGATCAGCTCGCCGTGGCCGACGCGCGGCAGCTCACGGTGCTGCCGCTGGGGCAAAAGAGCCAGGACGAGTATCGCCTCTCGCCGCGCGAGTTGTTCGAGTTCGGCAAGCGCTACTTCGAGAAACACGAGTGGCAGGCTGCGGCGGCGCATCTGACCGAGCTGATGAACAAGTGGAACTTGCAGCCGCAGTTCTATCAGGAGTCTGCCCGGATGCTGCTCGACGTTTATCTGGAGCTGGGCGTCGACGCCGAGATCGTCCGTTGGTTCGAGCTGATCAAGGAAAAGTGGCCCGACGTAGAGTTGCCGTTTGCGAAGATCGTGCGGGTCGGCGCCGCTTATGACAAGATCGGCGAATATGAGCGGAGCTTTTTGGTGTTCCGGGCGACGATCGAAGGCAGCTTCTCGCGCGAAAGCAACGTGGCCGGCTTCTTGGAGGGCCAGGGAGAATTTTTGCGGAGCGTGGCGGTGATGGGGCGGCTGCTGGCCGAGTATCCGCCGGAGCCCTACGCCGCGGCGGCCCAGTATGCCTTGGCCCAGCGCGTGTATGCCTATGCTCAGCAGGCGGCGGGCGACCAGAAGCTGCGCGACAAGAAGATCACGCGGGTCGATTTGATCGAGCACGCCGTCACCATGCTCGACGGCTTTTTGACGGCTTATCCCGAAGACCCGGCGGCCGACCAGGCGAGTTTTTCGCTGGCCAATGCGCTGTTGGAACTGAAGGCCTACGCCCGAGCGGTCGAACGCTGCCAGCGGTTCGCCGAGCGGTATTCGTCGAGCGACTATCTCGACAGTTTCTGGTACATCGTCGGCTACAGCTACTTCGCCCTGGGCGAGCACGAAAGGGCGCTGGAGATGTGCCGCAAGGTGGCCGAAGCGAAGCACGTCGATCGCCAGACGGGCCGCGAGGAAGAAAGCCGCAACAAGTGGCAGGCGATCTACATTCTGGCCCAGGTCTACAACAGCCTGGGCAAAGCGGCCGAGGCGATCAAGGAGTATACTCGCGTGGAGGAGCGGTTCGCCGACGCTCGCCGGGCGATCGAGTATTTCACCCGCAAGGCGATCGAGCTGCCCGAGGTGAGCACGTTCGAGCCGGACGAAAAGGTTAAGGTCGATCTGAAGTTTCGCAACGTCGCCCGTTGCGACACGCGGGTCTACAAGATCGACCTGATGAAGTTCAGCTTGTTGAAGCGAAACCTGTCGCACATCACCGACATCAACCTGGCCGGCATCCGCCCCTATCACGAGGCGGCGATCGAGCTGGGCGACGGCAAAGACTATCGCGATCGCACGCGGAAGCTGCCGTTGCCGCTGAAGGACGAAGGGGCTTACCTGGTCGTCTGCCGCGGCGACGATCTGCACGCCAGCGGTCTGGTGCTGGTGACGCCGCTCAAGGTTGAGGTGCAGGAAGAGCCTTCATCGGGCGAGGTGCGGACGACGGTGAAAGACGTGACGAAGGACCGCTACATCAACGAGGTCCACGTCAAGGTGATCGGTAGCCGCAACGCCGAGTTCATTTCGGGCGAAACCGACTTGCGGGGCGTGTTTGTGGCCAATGGCGTGCAAGGCACGGCCACGGTGATTGCCGAGGAAGGCGACAACCGCTACGCCTTCTTCCGCGGACACGCCGAGCTCGGCACACCTCCGCCGCCGGCAGCGACGCCAGCCGAGCAGCAGCCCGCCGGCGCGGCCGGCAAGCCAATGGCCAACGACAGCGAGCAGTTGCTGCGTCAGTTGCAGGAGAGCAACAGCATGATCCAGCAAATGCAGTGCGAGAACCTGAAGAACATTTATCAGCAGAACAAGCAAGGAGTGCAGTTGAAGGAGGCGTTTTAAGCGATATAACGAGGGCTCCGATGGTATACTGGAGTTGGTGGACGGCGTAACCCGTGCGACGAGAGTCGCCAAATTATTGCAGGGAACGACGGTACGCGTCGAGGTGCTCGGCAAGCTGCGTCAACCGAAGGCCCAGAGTCCCAAGATCGGGGACACGATATGAAAACCAGTGAGGTAATTGTCGGGCTGTTGGAGCGAATGGCCGAGGTGCGCGCGCGATGCCCGGAGATGCGATTCGGCCAAATTCTGGCGACGGTAGGTTTGCTGGCAGAGGACGAGACCGGGCATTCGCTCTGGGAGGTCGAGGATAGCGACCTCCTCGCTGCGCTGGAGCGATTCGCCCGCGACTTGGCGGCGCGTGAGCAGCCGGCCGAAGCAAACGCCACAGCCGACTCCAGCGGCAAATAGCATGGACCGCAGTCAACGCGCCATCTGAAGGGAGCTTGTGTTGCAGCCGTGAGATTGGCCAGCCTCCTATCGCTTGGGCGAAATCTGTCGACGATCGACGCCGGGCGCGGCGACGTCGGGCAGGTCGGCTTCGACGCCGGGCACCGCGCGGCCCGAGACGCCCGGCAAAGTTCGCTGCCCGACGCCCGGCACTCGCCGTCCGGAGATTCCCGGCAACGATTCCTCCGTCACCGAGGCACGAGGCTGCTCCGTAGCCCGCACTTGAGTCTCTGAATCGGCAGCGGCGGGAAGGTACAACGTGGCCACGCCGCCCGCGGGCGCGGCGTCGACCGTCGATTCGAACTTTTCGCGCATCACAGCGAGCTGCCGCAAGCCGTTGGCAGCTTGGGCTGCCTGGCGAAGTATCTCAGGACGAAGCCTGGCCGCGGAGGGCACCGCTTCGTTCGGCCGCGCCAGTGTCGGCCGCCGTTCAGCATGCTCGCGGCGGGCCTGATAACGCTCCGCGAGACGCGCCGCCCAGTGGGCGTTCTTGGGCTGGTGCCGCCAACGCTCGTAGGCAAAGTCCGGCTCGGGACGCCCCGTGGCGTCCGGCTCGTACCAAGGTTTGATGTCGGCAGCGCCAGGCAGGACATCGAAATAGTCGCCGAAATAGAAGTGACCGTACACCGCGCCGACGAACAATGCCTCGCTCAAGTCGGCAAGGTTGATCGCCAACGCCGGCTTGGGCGAAACGTTCGATTGCGTGCCGGCGGCCATTGGCAGCAGCGCCAGCCCGCGACGCTCGATCGCGAAATCCCAATAGCCGGGCACGAATACGCTGCCTCGCGGGGTCCAGACCGAGTGCGATGGCATCCACACCCATCCCGCTTTGAACGGTGCCTGAAAGCCGCGCCGCCAAACGTATTTTTCTCCCTCGTAACTCCAATAACCGGGGACGGCAAAGCGATCGCCGGGGGGCGTCGGTGCGGGCGGTTCGTTTGCCGGCGGGGGCGGGGGCGGCAGGTATTGCAGCCGTGGCTGATTGCGCGGAAACCAGAAGCCGCGGACCCAGCGCCAACCCTGGTCTGCCACACTCCAATAGCCCGGCACCCAGCGCATGCCCGGCGGTGGGACGCGCCACACGCCGGGCACCCAAACCAGATCGCCCATCGCCGGCTCCCAGCCCCAGTAGCCGGGAATCCAAGCGGCCGCTGCGATACCGGGTTTCGTTGCCGGCGGCGTGTGGGCCAGCGGTGGAGGTGGCCGCCCGTCGAAGACCGTGCCCGGTGTTTCGGCGCCTGAGAGCGGTTGGGCGAACGCCTCGTGAATCGGGCCGCGGACCGGCACCGCTGCTTCTGAAGGCCGTCCCGCGGCTGAAACGGCTCTGGTTGTCGGCACCACGGCCGTCATGAACATGAGCGCCGCCAGCCCTCTTAACGGCAATGTTGATTTCCTGTGCATCGTATCCTGCCTGAGTTGTGTGGATTGTGTATCGCCAGCGCGCCCAACTCACCTTGCCCCGCCGCGGCAAAACGCTATGATTCCACCCGCATCTCTTCCTTCATTCTAACGGAGCAAGAACGGTGGCCAGCCTGGCAGCACTCGGCGGCGGTTTCTTTCGGCTTCTGCCGGCATTATGGCTGACTTTGTTGGCGGTCGCACTGGCAAGTTCCGGCGGCTGTCAAAGTAGCCAACGCAATAGCGAGCTGGCTCACACAAAAAACGGCGTGGGCGGGGCCTTGACGGAGTACTCCGTCGCGGAGCACGCCCAACGCAACGGCATTTCCAACGAAGAGGCCCGCCGCCAATTGCAGCAGAAAGTGGGCCAGCGCGACGAGGAACAGGCGCTAGACAATATCGACGAGGCTGGCACGCGGACCGAGTAACCGTGGTATAATTGGTCGGTCGGTTTGAATTGGCGAAGGGTTTTGGAGGAGTGAAATGACGCAGCACGAACAGGTCATTAATCAAATGCTTGTAGGCGGCGCCACGCAAAAGATTCGTCCGTCGCGGGCGGCGGAGGCAATCGCGCTGATCGATCGATGGTTGAATGACGAATCTGATTGCGACGAGAAAACCTGGCCCGAATTGAAGGCCGCTCTCGACCGCGATCGGCCATCCGATAGAAAGCTGTTCGATGAGTAGATTCGATGAGTAGAATCGCACCTGTCGCGATTCGCCCAGGCCAGCTTGTGGGACCAGATTATCTAGGCGAGTGCTGACACTTGGCCCCTGATGCCTGACGCCTGACGACTATCACCAGTCCACTCGCTGCGCCCACTCCATCCCACATCTCTCATCTTTTTCCGTGGCCCCCGGTGCATCGTTTCGAGTAGAATAGACGATTCATCGAATTCATCGCGGACCTTGGGCCACATTCATCTGTCATGATTTGCGTCAGTATCGGACGTGGGCGGCACCGGCACGTCATCGCCGAGCATAAGCACCTGGTCGAACAAGGCGCCCAGCTCGTCGAGTTGCGGCTCGACTACATCAACGGCCAGATCAACCTGAAGCGCCTGCTTGTCGAACGGCCCGGTCCCGTCATCGTCACCATCCGCCGGCCTCAAGACGGGGGCAAGTACAGCGGCACCGAACAGGAGCGCCAGGTGCTGCTGCGGACCGCCATCGCCGACGGCGTCGACTACGTCGACCTGGAGGAAGATGTCGCCGGGGCGATTCCGCGGTACGGCAAGACCAAACGCATCGTCAGCCTGCACGACTTCCGCAAGACGCCCGACGACCTGGAAGCCATCCACGCTCGGCTGGCGAAGCTCGATCCCGACATCATCAAAATCTCGACGCTGGCCAATCAACCGCACGACAATGTGCGGATGCTGCGGATGGTGAAGGAGAGCAAGGTGCCGACGGTGGGCATCTGCATGGGCGACATCGGCACGCCGTCGCGGCTGCTGGTGGGGCGTTGCGGCGCGCCGTTCAGCTATGCCACGTTTCATCACGAGCGGACGCTCGCGCCGGGGCAGCTCAGCTTCCAGCAAATGAGGGAGATCTACGGCTACGACCAGATCACGGCCGAGACGGAGGTTTACGGGGTCATCGGCGACCCAATCGCCCAGAGCCTCAGCCCGATCATCCACAACGCCGCTTTCCGCGAGCTTAAGCTCAACAAAGTTTACATTCCCTTCCGCATTCCGCGCGAAGACCTGAACAGCTTTCTGGACGACGTGCCCGAACTGGGCATCAAGGGCCTGAGCGTCACCATTCCGCACAAAGAGGCGGTGCTCAAGCGGGTGACGAAGATCGACGGCGCGGTGCGCGGCATCACGGCCGCCAACACGCTGGTCTTCGAAGAAGAACAGCTCGCGGGCTATAACACCGACTATCGCGGCGCCATGGACTGCCTCACCGACGCGCTGACCAACGAACGCGGCGACGCCGACGTCACCAGCAAAGTGGCCCTGGTGCTGGGGGCGGGCGGGGCGGCCAAGGCCATCGCCTTCGGCCTGCAGCGGCGCGGGGCCGAAGTGGTCATCGCCAGCCGCACCCGCGAGCGGGCCGACAAGCTGGCCGGCGCGCTCAACTGCAAGGCCGTCGATTGGGGCACGCGGCACAACTTCTGGGTCGACCTGCTGGTCAACTGCACGCCCGTCGGCATGCACCCGCACGTCGACGAATCGCCTTACGACAAGCACTACCTGAAACCGTCGATGATCGTGTTCGACACCGTTTACAATCCCGAAAGCACGCTGTTGGTCAAGGACGCACGGGCACGGAGCTGCACGGTCGTGACCGGCGTCGATATGTTCATCCGGCAGGCGGCCCTGCAATTCAAGCTGTTCACCGGCCAGGACGCCCCCGCCGAACTGATGCGTGAAAGGCTCAAACGGACGATCGGCCCGGCCAAGCAGTAGTGGTTAGTGGTTAGTGGTTAGTGGTTAGTGGTTAGTGGTTAGTGGTTAGTGGTTAGTGGTTAGTGGTTAGTGGTTAGTGGTTAGTGGTTAGTGGTTAGGGACGGCGATCCCAAGACCCAAGACCAAAGACCCCAATCCAAAATCCAAAATCCAAAATTGCCTCCACCCCGTCCTGCATGAAACTCGTTCTCATCGGCTATCGAGGCACTGGCAAGAGCACGGTTGCCCGGCATCTCGCCTTGGAACTGGGCTGCGATTGGGTCGACGCCGATGTAGAAATTGAATTGAAGGCGGGCAAGTCGATCGCCGCCCTCTTCACCGATGACGGTGAGGGCCGTTTTCGCGACCTGGAAGAGGAAGTGCTGGCGGAACTGGTGTCGAGAGAGAACCTGGTCATTGCGGCCGGCGGCGGCGCCGTGTTGCGTGAGGCGAACCGGCGGCAGCTTGCCCGCTGCGACCGTGTCGTCTGGTTGCAAGCGTCGCCGGCGACGATTCTCAAGCGGACCGCGCTCGATGCCACGACGGCCGGCCGGCGACCGAAACTCACCACGGCCGGCGGCGAGGAGGAAGTCGTGCGCCTGTTGACCGAGCGCGGACCGCTTTACAAGCAGTGTGCCGACATGCAAATTGACACCGACGAAAAATCACCGGGCGAAATCGCCCAAGTAATCATCGAGCAGATTCATCTCTAAAAGGAAATCTCGTGATCGAACTGGAGAAAATACCGATTTACTACCGGCTGGCGGCCGTCTTTGCCGCCGGTGTGTTGTTGGGACACATCGCCACCCTGCTGGCTTATGGTCTTAGTATGCGGCCGGGCCGCAATCCTTGGTCGCGGTTGCACCCTTACGATGGGCGCGGCCGTTGGCGCGATCGGCTGCCGCTCGTCGGCTGGTGGCGGCTGGCCCGCAAAAGCGAAACCTTGGGCCGCGGTTTTTGGATCTCGCCGCTGCTGGCCGAACTCTTGATGGGTGCTCTCTGTGCGGCACTCTACTGGTGGGAGGTCGAACGGGGCATGCTGGTCTCGGGGGGCCAAGTGGCGGCCGGCGCCAAGATACCGCCGAGTCCGATCACCTGGGAAATCATGTACGCGATCTTCGCCGCCCACGTGGTGTTGTCGTTCTTCATGCTTGCCGCGACGCTCATCGACTTCGACGAGCGGATTATTCCCGACGAAATCACGGTGCCGGGCACGCTGATCGGTTTGATGTTGGCGGCCGGGTATTCATGGACATTGATGCCCGTCGACGTACACGTGAAGCCGCCCGGAATTCAGTTCGTCGAGTTCATGACGTTGGTGTATCCCGCCCGAAGCTACCCCGACCAGTGGCCGGCCTGGCTGGAGGCGCCCAAGCAAACCCTGCCGCTGCTCATCGGCCTGGGGGTATTTTGGCTCTGGTGCCTGTCGCTGCTCCCCTGGTTGTGGCTTCCGCGGCGCGGGTTCGAAAAAGCCGTGCGGATGTTTATCGGCCATGCGGTCCGGTCGCGGAACTTTCCGTCGATCCTCATGATCGCTGTCTGCGGCGGGGCGGGCATCATGATGGTTTGGTGGTTGGGCGGGCCGGGCTGGGCGGCGCTGTTGACTTCGCTCAGCGGGCTGGCCATGGGCGGCGCCCTGATTTGGTCGGTGCGGATCATCTTCTCGGCCCTTCTGGGAAAAGAGGCCATGGGATTCGGCGACGTGACGCTGCTGGCAATGATCGGCGCGTACCTGGGCTGGCAGGCGCCGATTTTCATCTTTTTTGTGGCCCCCTGCATCGGACTTGTCTTCGGCCTCACGCAGTGGGCTTTGGGGATGGGCCGCGAGATTCCTTACGGTCCCTTCCTTTGTCTGGCGACCGTGATCGTGGTGTTCGCTTGGCGGTGGTTCTGGGAAAGGTTCGTCCAATGGTTCGAGCCCCTGGGCGAGAACGCGCCCCTGCCGGCGCTCGTGCAGGTCTTGCTGGAGCCGATTCCGGGCCTCGCTTTGCCGCCCATTCTTTCGGCCCTGATGTTCTTCTTCGCAGTCGGCGCCTTGCTCGCCGGGGTCCGTCATCTGGTGCTGTCACTGCGCGCCTAACGCTTTGTCAGGCATCGATATGAGGGATGGCCGCAGGCCCTGATTTCGAGCGGCCCACGCCAACCCATTCGACGACCAGCGGTCGGTCTTCGCTCTGCTGAACCCTGAACCCCGAACCCTCCTACGCAACCACGAGGCATGCGAGGGTCCAGCCAACAACGGCGACCAGGGCCAGCAGGCAGCCGGTCGCTGCCTTGCCGCCGCTCTTGGTGTACCGCAGGCCGCTGCCGGGCACGCTGATCGACGTATAGCGTCGCGCGCATGCATTGACGCCCGTGCGGAACCCTTTTCCGCCCATCGAGTCGCCGACGCCCGACTTGCCGACATTGATTCTCCAGCGGCCCGATGCTGGCGCTTTTTGGTACGATGAATCAGCTCCCCTGCGTTATGCGATCGACCGCGTCGCGAAGCTTCTGGAGTTGTCTTGGGGTCATACCACGCATTGCGCGTACAATCTGCAAGACTTCGACGGGCGCCTCAGCAATGGTTGCTGACAAATCGTCAGGGGCCCTGCCCGCCAACGCGACCCACTGGTCGGGATCCTCCTCCAGCAGCTCTGCCATCCGTCTCACACGATCCACAGTTGGCGGCATCACGCTGCACTGTTCGACGCGGCATAGGTACGTGGGGCTAATGCCAGCGAGCTCGGCGAACCGGCGCAGACCGAGTTTTTTCCCCAGACGCTTTGCGCGGAGGACATGCCCAAATGGCGCAGCGCCGCTGGTGCCGGAAGTCTTCTCTCGGTTGGCGGTTTTCATATCAGTGTCCTAGCAACTCATACCGTTACTGAAGGTCCTCTTTTCGCAGCCGCAGCATTCTCGCGGCTTCGCTCCAAGTTTTACCCAGCTTACTGAGTTCAAGTTTCGCGGTTTTCGCGAGGCAGTTTCGGTCAAATTGAAATCGGCCTCCATGCCAAAAACGGGTAAACCTGTGGTGCATCAAACATCCCAGGCAACCCGCGGCAAGGAGGCCGAACATGCAAGTTACTTCA
>DATLUO010000093.1 GCA_035533075.1 Pirellulales bacterium
GCACTGGCCGATTTCAACGAGGCCGTGCGGCTCAATCCCAGCAACCTCGTGGCGCTGAACGACCGGGGCGTCACCTGGGACGCCCTGGAAGAGTTCGGCAAGGCATTCAAGCAATTCGATGAAATCCTGCGTGTCAGCCCGCGCAACGCGCTGGCTTACGCCAACCGGTCCGCCGCTTGGTTCGACGTCGAGGACTATGAAAAAAGTCTGGCCGACGTCAATCGGGCCATCGAGCTCGATCCGAAGCTG
Organism: Pirellulales bacterium; assembly: GCA_035533075.1. Classification (NCBI taxonomy): domain Bacteria; kingdom Pseudomonadati; phylum Planctomycetota; class Planctomycetia; order Pirellulales; species Pirellulales bacterium. The sequence goes on from DATLUO010000093.1 coordinate 250, forward strand.
GCGTTCGCCTACGCCAATCGCGGAAGCTGGTACTTGAAGCACGGCGATTACCCGAAGGCGCTGGACGATTACCAAAAGTCGATGGAGCTGGCGCCGCGCGAGTGGGGCGCGTACAACGGCCTGGCACGGGTGTATGCCACGGCCCCGGTCTTTCAGGCCCACATCCGCGACGGCACGCAGGCACTGGCGATGGCCCAGAAGGCCTGCGAACTGTCGCAGTGGGACGAATGGATGCCGGTGGCGTCGCTGGCCGCGGCCTACGCCGAATTGGGCGATTTCGAGGCCGCCGTCAAATGGCAAAAGAAGGCGCTGGCCATGTCGCAACCGGCCAAGGACCGCCACCAGCACGACAACTTGCAGCGGCTGGAGCTTTACAAAGCGGGCAAGCCGTATTACGAAGAGGTCTCGTCGCTGAAGGAAGACGCCCCCAAGCCCGCGACGCAACCGGCCGGCCCTGAAACGAACTGACTCCGATTTGGGCCGTCGCTTCAACCGTTGGCAATATGGCATATCGTTGGAACGCGCAAAAAAGCAGCCGGTCGAATTTGCGCCGTCTGGCCCGCGATCAATTGCTGGGCGCGATCGACGAGTTGAACGCGCCGCTGGCCGACCGCCCTGACGCCGTCCACGAAGCCCGCCTGCGTTTGAAGAAGGTCCGCGCCCTGCTCCGGCTCGTACGCCTGGCTGCCCCCGACGCCTACAAGCAGGAGAACGCCGCGCTGCGCGACATTGCCCGCACGCTCTCCTTCGAGCGCGATCGCCAAGCCACGATCGAGGCGCTCGACAAATTACTCGACCATGCCGAACGCAAGTGGGCCGAACGCAAGCGGGCCGAACGCAAGTGGGCCGAACGCAAGTGGGCCGAACGCGAGTGGGGCGAACCAGGCGGGCATTTGCACGACCTGCGCCAGTTGCGAAGTCGACTTGTGGAAGCGCAGCAGCACGAGTCGAACGACGCCGGCCGAGAGCAATTCGTTGACCGCGTACACGGATTGCTGCGCGAGTCGCTCGAACGGCTCGAGCCTTGGACCGCCGCCGCCAGCAGCGACGACGTGGTGGCCGACGGCTTCGCCGAAAGCTATCGACGCGGCCGCCGGGCATTGCACCTGGCCCGCGCGAATCCGACTGCCGAAAACCTGCACGAGTGGCGCAAGCAGATCAAGTATCACCGCTATCAGGTGCGGCTGTTTCACGACGCCTGGCCCGTCCTGCTCGATGCCCATTATCAGGAGCTCAAGCGGCTTTCGGACCTGTTGGGCGACGATCACGATCTCGTGCTATTGGGCGAAGCCGTGGGCGACGGCCGCGCACTGGCGGTGAGCCAAGACGCCGTTTGCCAGTTGACGCGGCTTATCGAACGGCGGCGCGGCGAACTGCGGGCCGGGGCGTTCCCACTGGGGCGGTTGCTGTTTGCCGAGAAGCCGAAGCAGCTTACGCGGCGGTTCACTCGATACTGGTGCGCCCACCGCCAAGCCGATCATTGAAAACCGCGCGAAAAGCTTTCGGCCGCCGTCTCGGCGACGGGGCGACCACGCGGTTGACGTTCTTCGGGCGCATCGTAAGCGTTGCCGGCGGTCGGTGCGGGCAGCGGGGCGAGGCCGGACGTCTGCCCGGCGCCGAGCGACGGCTCAGGCAGGCCTTGCGGCACGTTGGCCGACTGGCCGGCGGCGGGCGATGCGGTGCCCGAGGCCCGGTTCTTCTCCTGAATTTGGTTCTCAAACGAGTGCAGCTTCTCCAGGGCGCGGGCCTCGTCTTCGTGGACCTTGTCTTTGTCGATGAGGATGTTCACGTGCTCGGCATGTCCGGTGGGGTCATTGCTCGTCGTAAACGTGAACCAGCCCAGGTAAAAGGCCCCGCCCACGACGACGACCAGCAGCAGAATGGCTCGCTTCATGTCCTTCTCCAAAAAACAGTAACTTGGGGGCCGGATTGATAGCAGAAAGGGCGCGAGACTCCAAGAGCGGCCTCGGCAAAATAACGCAATGCACTGGCGATCGTTATTTTCTTCCTTGCCTACCCAGCTTCACTGAAACATAATGTGAGATTACAGCCGGGCCACCTGGAGGAAATCATCATGCCGTCGTCGCCGCGCAACTCGTTACGGAAGAAAAAAGCCAAGGCAAACACAAAAGCCGCCGGCAGCAACCGCCGCCGGCTTGAGCTTCAGCCGCGACTGGAATCACTGGAACGGCGGACACTGTTGTCGGTCAGCGGCGGAACCGGCACGCCGGTCGCGGCCGCGGAGGGTGCGCCGTTCAGCGGCCAAGTGGCCACGTTCACGTCCACCGACCCCACGAGCGATTTTTCCGCCACCATCAACTGGGGCGATGGCAGCTCGGTGAGCATCGTCAGCGGCGGATCCATCACGGAGTCGAGCGGCACAGTCACCGTCATGGGTAGCCACACCTATTCCGACGAAGGCAGCGACACCATCTCGGTGCTGATCACCGATACCGTAGGTCCGTCCACGGCCAGCACCACCAGCACGGCCACGATCAGCGAGGCCGATACGATGACCGCCGGCCCGGCCGTCACGACCACGGCCGCCCAAGGATCGACCTTCACGGGCACCGTGGCGACCTTCACCGACACCGGCTATCCCACCACCCCGACCAGCGACCTGACGGCCACCATCGACTGGGGCGACGGCAGCACGAGCACCGTCACCGGCGCCTCCATTACGGAGTCGAGCGGCACGCTGAGCGTGACGGGGAGCCATGTTTACGGCACAACCGGGACCGAAGCGGTGAGCGTCGTGCTGGCAGACAACACGCCGGGCACCGATACGGCCACCGCCGCCGCCACGATCACGGTCACCAGCGCGGCCGTCGCTACCATCACGCCCGTGACCACGCCCACGATCAGCGCCACCGAAGGCACGACCTTCAGCGGCACGGCCGTGGCCACCTTCAGCGACAGCGACGCCACCGCGGTGGCCAGCGACTTTACGGCCACGATCGACTGGGGCGACGGCACGAGCAGCACCGGCACCGCGGTCACCGTGACTGGTTCGGCGGGCACGTTCACTGTGGGCGGCACTCACCTCTACTCGGATGAACTGGCGACCGGCACCGCCACGGTCATTTTGACCGAGACCACGCCGAGCGCCGGCAGCGGCACGGCCACCGGCACGGCCTCCGCGGCCGAGGCCGATACGATGACCGCCGGCCCGGCCGTCACGACCACGGCCGCCCAAGGATCGACCTTCACGGGCACCGTGGCGACCTTCACCGACACCGGCTATCCCACCACCCCGACCAGCGACCTGACGGCCACCATCGACT
>DATLUO010000094.1 GCA_035533075.1 Pirellulales bacterium
CGCCCTCGGCGCCGCGCGGCCCGATCAACTCGGCGATTACCGCATCATCCGCGAGGTGGGCCGCGGCGGCATGGGCATCGTCTACGAAGCCGAGCAGGTGTCGCTCGGCCGCCACGTGGCGGTCAAGGTGCTGCCCAAGGATCTGCTCAAAAAACCGAAGCAGCGCTTGCGGTTCCAGCGCGAGGCCAAGGCGGCGGCCCGCCTGCACCATACCAATATCGTGCCGGTGTTCGGCGTCGGCGACGACAACGGCACGGACTACTACGTGATGCAGTTCATCCAAGGCTCGGCCCTGGATGAAGTGCTCGACGAGCTCAAGCGGCTGCGCGCGAAGGCGGGCACACTGAGCGGTCCGTTGCCAAGCGGCGAATTGCCGGTCAGTCGGCGCGGCGTCTCGGCCGCCGGCGCGGCGCATTCGCTCTTGACCGGCGTCTTCCAGACGCCCGAAGAAAAGTCAGGAAGCCACGACGGCGAGGTCGCGCCCGACGAAACGCGCGACCAGCCGCCGCCGGCCGGCGCCGACGCCCCGAACGCCTCTTCATCGAATGGGCGGCTGTCCGACACGCTCTCGGCTTCCCGTTCGTCGGTGGTCTTGCCGGGCGGCGGACGCGGGCGATCGCAGCGCGCGCGCGCGAAGCGGACCTACTGGCAAAGCGTGGCCGAAATCGGGATCCAAGTGGCCGACGCCCTGGCCTACGCGCACGGCCAAGGCATCTTGCACCGTGACATCAAGCCGGCCAACCTGCTGCTCGACGTGCGGGGCGCCGTGTGGGTCACCGATTTCGGTCTGGCCAAGCTGGACGACGACCTCGGTCTGACGCAGACGGGCGACATTCTGGGCACACTGCGCTACATCGCACCGGAGACGTTCAAAGTTCAGGCGGACGAGCGAAGCGAAATCTATAGCCTGGGCCTGACGTTGTACGAGCTGCTGGCGTTGCGCCCGGCGTTCGAGCACGCCAAGCGCAACGTGTTGATCGAACGCGTGTTGCACGCTCAGGTCGGGCCTTTGAGCAAGCTGAATCCCGACATTCCCGCCGACCTCGTAACGATCGTCCACAAGGCGATCGAACGAGATGCGATGCACCGCTACCAGACGGCGCAGGAGCTGGCCGACGACCTGCAGCGGTTTATCGACGACGAGCCGATCAAGGCCCGGCGGATTTCCTTGCCGGAGCGTGTGGCCCGCTGGAGCCGGCACAACCGGTCCCTGGCGGCGTCGCTGGCCGCCGTTGGTTTGCTGGTCGGCCTTTTCGCAATCGGCTCGACGATCGCCGCCGGCTATTTCAGGAACCTGAACCGGAGCCTGACGAACAGCGTCGTGGCACTGCGGCTCACGCAGTCGGAGCTCCATTCGGCGAATGAGCACGCTGAAAAACGCGCGGCGGAGAATGCGGAGCTGGCCCGGCGGAATGCCGGTCTCGCCGCCGCCAGCCGCCGCGTGGCCGAAGAAGCGGTCGCGGCGAAAGACGAAGCCCAGCGGCAGCGCGACGACGCCGCGCGGCAGCGCGAGCTGGCCCGCTTCCACCTGTATGCTTCCAACGTCAACCTGGCCTTCAGGAAGTGGGAATCGGGCGACGTGTCGCACGCCACGAAATTGCTCGCCGAATGCCTGCCCGCCTCGCCCCAAGAGCGCGACCTGCGCGGCTGGGAGTGGCACTTTCAGGACCGCCTCACCCATCGTTTCGACATGCTGCTGGCGGGCCACGCCGACGCCGTGAATTCGGTCGCGTTCAGCCCCGATGGCCGCTGGCTGGTCTCTTGCGGCGCCGCTGGCGCCCTGCGGATCTGGGACGCGACGACCGGCGGCACGTCGCGCATTCTGCAGGGCCATCCGACGGGCATTCGCGACGTCGCCTACAGCCCGACCGGCAAACAGCTTGCCTCATCCGGCGACGCCGGCGCGTTGTTTCTCTGGAATTTGAGCGACGCAGGAACTCCGTTGCCGTTGACGGGCCACACCAAGCGCGTCGTTTCCGTGGCCTACAACGCGGACGGCACGCAATTGGCCTCGGCCGGCGCGGACGATACGCTTCGCCTCTGGAACACCGCGACGGGCGAAGCGTTGCGTGTGGTGCCAGCCGGCCAGGGCGAGGTCAACGGCGTCGCGTTCAGCCCCGACGGCCGACGGCTGGCGTCGGCCGGCGACGACAAGACGGTCCGCGTCTGGGAAGCGGCGACGGGCCGGCCCGTGACCGTGCTTTCGGGTCACACGGATGAGGTCCGCTGGGCGGCGTTCAGCCCCGATGGCTTGCGGCTTGCCTCCTCCGGTTCCGACTACAGCGTGCGAATCTGGGACGTGTCGAGCGGCAAGGAGCTGCACACCTTGACGGGCCACCGCGGCGTCGTGGACCGCGTGGCCTACAGCCCCGACGGCGTGTGGGTGGCCTCCGCCAGCCGCGATCAAACCGTTCGCATCTGGAACGCGTCGGCGGGCCGCGAGCAGCGGGTTTTGGCGGGACACGTGGGCTCGGCCGACTGCGTGGCCTTCAGCCCCGACGGCAAGCGGCTGGCATCGGGCGGTTCCGACCGGACCATTCGGTTTTGGGATCCTACCGGCGAACGCATGCCGCGTGTTCTCACGGGCCACCGCGGCGCGGCGCGCGGCCTGGCTTACAGCCCCGACGGCTCGCGGCTGGCGTCGGTCGGCGCCGACGGTGCGCTGCTCATCCGCGACGCCTTTGGGGCGGCCGGGGCGCGCGTCGTGGCCGCACACGATGCCGAGGTGTCGGCCGTCGCCTTCAACCCAATGGGAACGCGACTGGCGACGGCGACCGCCAATGGCGCGGTGCGCCTCTGGGACACGACGGAGCTTCGGCTGTTGCGCACCTGCGGCGGCCACAGCGGCGCGGTTCATTGTCTGCAATTTCACCACGCAGGACAGCGGCTGGCTTCCGGCGGAGAGGACGGCACGCTGCGCGTGTGGGATGTGGCGACCGGCACGGAGTTGATCAAGGTCAAGCCTTTGGGCACGCCGGTCCGAGGGCTGGCTTACAGCGCCGACGGCACGCGCATCGCCGCCGCCAGTGCCAGCGGTTCGTTGCGCGTGCGCGATGCCGACCAATCGAACCGGGTCATCATGGCGCTGGAGACGAAAGACAACATGGGCGCCGCCGTGGCTTACAGTCCCGACGGCGCCTGGCTGGCCTTCGCCGGCACGGATGGAATCATTCGCATTCTCGACAGCCGGGATGGCCCGCAAATCGGAACCCTTCGCGGCCATACAGGCGCCATCCAGAGCCTCGCCTACAACCGCGACGGCAGCCGTCTGGCCTCCACGGGCTCGGACGGCACGGTCCGCGTGTGGGATCCACTCAACCGGCGCGAATTGCTCGTCTTGCCGACCGAAGCGGGCGAGGGGCTCGCGGTGACCTTCAGCCCCGACGGCACTCAGCTCGCCTGGGTCTGCCAGGACGGCAGCATGCATGTCGCCGACGGCCGGCCCAGAAACGACGGGGCATCGCCTGATTACACGGAGCCTGCCAGATGACCGAAGATCAGGAACTGGAACTCGTCGAGCGGTTGGCCGAAGAATTCACCGAGCGGTTTCGCCGCGGAGAACGGCCTGCGATCAAAGAATATACGGAGCGTCATCCCGAGCTCGCGGAAATCATCCGCGACACCTTCCAAGCGCTGGCGATGATGGAGAACCTGGCGCCGACCAGCGACGACTCGTTCGGTGAAGAGACTCCCAGCGGTACGCCCGCCCTCGGCGCCGCGCGGCCCGATCAACTCGGCGATTACCGCATCATCCGCGAGGTGGGCCGCGGCGGCATGGGCATCGTCTACGAAGCCGAGCAGGTGTCGCTCGGCCGCCACGTGGCGGTCAAGGTGCTGCCCAA
>DATLUO010000095.1 GCA_035533075.1 Pirellulales bacterium
CGCCCTCGGCGCCGCGCGGCCCGATCAACTCGGCGATTACCGCATCATCCGCGAGGTGGGCCGCGGCGGCATGGGCATCGTCTACGAAGCCGAGCAGGTGTCGCTCGGCCGCCACGTGGCGGTCAAGGTGCTGCCCAAGGAGCTGCTCGCGAATCCCAAACATCGCTCGCGCTTCCAGCGCGAGGCCAAGGCCGCGGCCAAACTGCACCACACCAACATCGTGCCCGTCTTCGGCGTCGGCGAAGAGAACGGACTGGGCTACTACGTGATGCAGTTCATCCAGGGGCTGGCCTTGGATGCGGTGCTCGACGAGTTGAAGCGGATGAAACTCCGGCCCGGCTCGTCGGGCGTGACCGTCGAAGCGGCCGGAGCGCAGGCGCGGCGTCGCGACGTGTCGGCGGCCGACGTGGCCCGATCGCTGCTCGACGGCGAGTTTCGTTCGTTGGCGGCGGATGAACCGCCCTTGGCGGACGAGCCGCGCCGCATCGACGAAACCGTGGACCATGAGCCGGGCGATGTGGAACAGCCGCCTGGGGCGGGCTTCCTGGCCCGTCACGCTTCGTCGGGCGCTGCGCCACAGACGGCCTGGGAAGGCCGCCCCACGCCCGATGACGCGGCAGGCGGTGACGGGCTGGGAAGCCCCTCCTCCTGGCTGTCGGATACGTTGTCGGGTTCCAACCCGTCCGTGGTCTTGTCCGGCAGCTCGGGCGGCACGGAGAAGAGGAACCGCAGATGGACCTACTGGCAGAGCGTGGCGCACATCGGCGTACAGGTGGCCGAAGCCCTGCACTATGCCCACGGCCAGGGCATCTTGCACCGCGATATCAAGCCCTCGAACCTGCTGCTCGACCTGGGCGGCACGGTGTGGGTGACCGATTTTGGACTGGCCAAGCTCGACGACGACCGCGGGCTGACACAAACCGGCGACATCCTGGGCACCTTGCGCTACCTGGCGCCGGAAACTCTCAAGGGACGCGCCGACGCGCGGAGCGAAACATACAGCCTGGGGCTGACTTTGTACGAGCTTCTGGCGCTGCGCCCGGCCGTTGAGCCGACCAGCCGGCACGCGATCATCGACCAGGTGCTGAGCGGGCAGGTCGAGCCATTGGCCAAGCGCAACCCCGAAATTCCGCGCGATCTGCAAACCATCGTCCACAAGGCGATCGAGCGCGATCCGAAGCATCGCTACCCGACGGCCCAGGAGCTGGCCGACGACCTGCGGCGGTTCATCGACGACGAGCCGATTCATGCCCGGCGGCTCTCGACTTTTGAGCACGTTGTGCGCTGGAGCCGGCACAACAAGGGTTTGGCCGCGTCGCTGGCGGCGGTCGGCGTGCTGGTGTGCGTGCTGGCGGTTGGATCGACGATCGCGGCCGGCTACTTTCGCTCGGTCAACGGCCGGCTGTCGAACACGGTGCAAAGTTTGAAGACGACCCAGGTAGAGCTGCACGACAAGGTCGACGCGCTGGACGTGGCCACGGGCGAAGCGCAAAAAAAGGCCGCGGAGAATTTGCGGTTGGCCAACGTGGCTCAGCGGGCCGAGCGGCGCAGCCGCGAATTTCGCTATGCCACCGACGTGCAGTTGGCCGCCCGGCTGCTGGCCGACGCGGACGCCAACGCCACGCAAGTGCTCGCCCGGCTGTCGGACCACGACCCTACGGTAGACCAGGCACTCCGTGACGGGGGCGATCGCCCGTCGCCTGCGGCGACGGATTCTCCGCCACGGAGTGTCGGAGCTACGGACGATCTGCGCGGCTTCGAATGGCACTATCTGAAGCGGCTGATCGACAGCCGGGCGGCAATTTTTCCCGGTGGCGAGCGGCCCGTGGTCGACAACACGCTGACGCCCGAGGGTGAATTCGTCACTCTCGACGACGACGGCCAGGTGCGCCGCTGGGACGCCAAGACGCGCCGCGAGACGCGTCCGACTCTCGATCTCAAACAGGGCCGCTATCTGGGGGCCTCGAAGGCGCTCTCCCCCGATGGCCGCCGCGCGGCCTTGGCATTCAATGGCACGGTTCTGCTGCTCGACACGGCGACCGGCAAAGAGGTGACACGGCCGCTTCCGACCGCGGCCCGCTTCGGCCTGATCTTCTCGCCCGACAGCCGCATGCTGATCGCCGCCGACGATACGGTCGGCTGGTGGAACGCCTCGACCGGCAAGCCGATCGCGGTTGCCGACGCGAAGCTGTCCGGCGCGGGACCGCTGTCGATTTCGTCCGACGGCTTGACGCTCGCCGTGGGGCGACAGCGGGGCGAATACAGTGATGCTTCTTTCTCCGTCTTCCGCATGAACCCCGATGCGCGCGAAGTCACCACGCTCCAGGACAAGCACTCCGCCGGCATGGGGAGTACGCGCGCCTTGGCGCTTACTCCGGATGGAAAATCACTGGCGGTCAGCCAATACTACTCCGGCAACGTGGCGTTGTTCGACACCACCACCGGCCGCCGGCTGAACGACAAATTCTTCGATCACGCGTCGAGCGTTTCCGCCATCGGTTTCAACGCCGAGGGCGACAGCATGGTGACCGCCTCGGTCGACGGCTCGATCAAGGTCTGGACCGATTACAAGGCCCAGTACGAGGCCACTTCGGGCAAGACAACCGCGCCGCAAACAACCGCCTTGACGGGGCACACGGGCCAAGTCACATGCGCGGGTTTCGCGCTGGATGGAAAGCAGGTGATCAGTTCCAGCAACGACAAGACCTCGCGGATCTGGAATCTCACGCAGGCGACCGCGTCGCTCCACCAAGCTATCGAGGGCATCGGCGGCATGAGAGCGAGATTCTCCCCGGACGGCTTGCTGATGGCGCTGGCCGAGCCAGGCAACCCTCGCCTGCGGGATGCGGCGACCGGGCGGCCGGTACGTGAGTTTCTCAGGCCGCACAACCAGCATCCGCAAATTTTCCCAGATAGCGTCGCCTTTTCTCCCGACAGCCGGCTGCTGGCCGTCGGCTATGGCGGGGCCAAGGATGTTTCGCACGTCGAGCTGTGGGATATCGACGGCGGCGAGCGCCTGGCCGACCTGCCGGGCACAACCGATATTCCCAATTTCACGACGGACGAATTCGGCGGCATCGTCGCCGCGCTGGCCTTCTCGCCCGACGGCAGATTCCTGGCGGCCGGCTTTGGCTCACTCAATTCATTTTCCTCCGGAAACCAAGGCCCTCATCCCCTGAAGGTCTACGACGTCGCCGCGCGCCGCACGGTTCGCGTGCTGGAGGGGCACGAGCACTATTGTCCCGCGATTGCCTTCTCGCGCGACGGCGGCCTTATGGCCAGCGCCAGTTACGACGGCACGGCCCGCATTTGGTACACCGCCACCTGGAAAACGCGGCATGTGCTGTCGAACCCCGATCCGTCCACGACGATCGGTTGGCGGAGAGTTTTCGACGTGGCGTTTTCGCCCACTGCCGAACTGTTGGCCATGGCGAGTCACGAGGGGAACGTGCATATCTGGAATGCCGCCACCGGCCAACTGGTTCAGACACTCAGGGGACATGCCAATGGGGTTTGGTGTGTGGCGTTTTCTCCCGACGGCCGCACGCTGGCCTCCGGCAGCTATGACAACACGGTCCGCCTGTGGAACGTGGCTACCTGGCGCGAACTGGTGCGCCTCGATACGGAAAACTCGGCCCCCCCGCGGGCTCTCGAATTTTCTTCCGACGGTACACGGTTGCTGGCCGCCCGGTTCCCGGTAACGATCTGGTCGACCCAGCCCAACGAGGAAGGGGCGCCTGAGCAGTTGGCAGAGAAAACTGTCCAAAGTCCTAAGTTCAAGTTTCGCGGTTTCCGGACATAGTTCGAGCCGGCCGTCGCGTTGGGTGCGGCGGCAAAACAGCAGTCGTTGAGCCGTAATTCGCGAGACAGAGCTCGCGTCGGCTTGGTCAGCCCGCGTGGCTGATAAAT
>DATLUO010000096.1 GCA_035533075.1 Pirellulales bacterium
TCCTGGTTCTTCTCGTCCTTGGGCTGGAAGGTGCCGATGCCGATGCGGTCCTTTTCGCTGAGCAGCAAGCGCTTGACGCGAACATCCTGGACGACGCGCGTCCAGTCGCCCGCGTAGTGTCGCAGCCGGTCGTTGTAGACATAGCGGCAGAACGGGCAAAGCTCGCCCTCGATGCGCACGGGGAAAGCGCCCGCGGGCTGATCGGCGTTCAATCTGGCCACCACGTCGTCGCGGAAGCGACCGGGAATCAGGTGCAGCGGCTCCTCGTGCATGGGGCACCAATGCACGATCTCGGACTTGTCGAGATCGACCCAGCCGAGCGTGAACAAGGCCCCATCGTCGGCATGGGAATACCGCTCCAGCCCTTTCTTGAGCAGCCGGGCGATGGTGCTCTTGCTGCTGCCAACCGGGCCGTGCAGCAGCAACACGCGTTTTTCGATTCCGTAGCCCTTGGCGGCGCTTTTGAAAGCGTTGACCAGTGCGGCCAGCGTGTCATCGAGGCCGAACACCGCGTCCTGGCCGTTCTTCTCAGGATCGTCGAAGAAGCGATAGCGGGTCCGCTTCTCCCGGCCCTTTTCATAGCTCTCGGCGCCGTACGACATGATCATGTCGAAGACGCGTTGAAAGGCGTTGCGGGTGACTTTGGGGTCTTTTTTGACGACGTCGAGGTATTCCTGGAACGTTCCCTCCCAGTTCTTACGGCGGAACTGTTCCAGGTCTTGGCGCTGTGCCACCAGCGAAATAATCGAGTGTCCGTCACTCATTGAGGATCTCCTCCGATAGATTGATTGACTCAGTCGTTCAAGCCGCCTGGTCTTGCCCGATCCATCCGATTTCGTGCACCCGCATGTCCCTACGTCAGACGAGGTCCGGAGGCCGGCAAAACCAGGGCTGGCGCCCTTGTTCGACAGGCCCCACAGCCGTCGCCGGCGTGTTCCGTAGCGTGCCCAAGCAAGTTCTGTTCCCCGTCGCACGACACGCAAGCGCAGCGAGACACGGCTGGCTGCGCGCCGACCAACAGAAAGAGCCGCTCCGAGTGAGCGCCGCCAAAATCAAAGCAAATGCCCGGCAGCGACCGTCGCGAGAGCGACTCGGAAGAGAAACTTGCGAAAGAACACCCGGAACTGAGGCGAGGCGGGTTGTCTGGCATACTGATGCATCTTCGCGCTCGCCAGTGTGCAGGATTCCTGTTCCCGCACGTCTGCCACCGTAACCTAATTCCAGTATCTACACAATTCTGCCGCGCGGCAATACGAATTTCCAATAATTTGGGTAAGGTCCCCCCGTGGTGCCGCGGGCAAAAACACTGCAACCGGTTGTGGCAGCAGCAATTAGCGTGCCTCCGGCGGCTCCAGCCTGCGCGTTCGGATTGCCGGGTGCCGGCTGGACATTGGGCGGCGGTAGTCTGGCGAAGCTTGTCCCGGACTAAAAAGTCGGATGGCATGCAATCTGCGACGTGGGCGGCGGGGCATCGCACGCCAAGAGTCACTGTTTTTACGAAGGAGCAATGGAAATGCGGAAGAATTTGATGATCGCCTGTTGGAGCCTGCTGGCTTTGGCCGGCTATCCCGTGCTGGCACAAGAGACGTACAACGACAACGCGACTGACAAGGTCGCCGGGCGGGAGGGCGTTGCCGGTGAGAAAGGTGCCGCTCCCCTTGGACCGCAGTCCAGAGTGGGCATGCCTGCCAATACCGCTACGGCCAACGCCGGCGTGACCGGCGGAAACGCCGCGAACCAATGGCGTTATCGCCATCACAACGGCCACTGGTGGTACTATCATCCGAACAACCAATGGTCGTATTGGAATGGGAACGCCTGGTCGGGCTATAACCCGCAGACCTATCGGCAGTGGTACAGCAGCCGTCCCGCTTACGGCGGCAACTTCGGCTACAGTTCCGGCTACCGTGGCAATTACTATGGCAACGGCATGTATGGCGGCGGCTATGGCAACGGCATGTACGGCCGCAATTACTACGGCAACGGCTATGGCAACGGCATGTACGGCGGGAACTACGGCAACGGCTATGGCTCGCCCAGCGCGAACTTTGGCGGTGCCGTGGGTGGGGTGATCGGCGGCGCCCGCGGTGCCAACGCCGGCGCGGCGATCGGCGGCGCTGTGGGCGGATTCGGTCGGAGGTAAGTTTCCACTTCTCGCGCAAGACGCTCTGAAAGGACGCGGCGAAGCGATTCCTCGGGAAACCGGGGCATCGCTGAGCTTTGCGCGGGCAGTAAAATGAACAGGCAGTGCCCGGCACCATCGTTTGCCTGAACGCCCCTGCAGCCGGGTAATGGGCGTTTATGGGCGCACGAGCATAACACGATTCGTCAGAGTTTTGGCATCGGCGGTAGCTCGATTCTTTCGTCTATTGCGGCGGACGAGCGTGAGAAGTCGGGCCGCCGTCGCGAGTTACGGCCAGTTCCGGATCGCCGTGAAACGTGCTGCGCTGCGCACGTTTGAACGCCGATACGAGGTCTGGCATGGGAACTGCGTGCTATAATCGGGTGTGAGGGGCTTGCGCTACGATGGAGGGAGTTTGCTATGCGAAAGTCGGCCTGTTTTCTTGTAGCGGCTTTGTTGGCAACAAGCCCCTGTTGGGCGCAGTCGGCGGCGCCGCTGGGAACGCCGCCGCTGCCGCAAGGCGATCGGCAAGCCGGATCACAGCCAACGTCGTCCAGCGGGCTGACGGCCGCACGCAGCACCGGTCGCCCAGAGAATCGTTGGCGGTATCGCTTTTCGCAGGGCCGGTGGTGGTATTGGACGCCCGACAATCAATGGTCGTATTTCAACGGCCAGCGTTGGACCACTCGGGCCGCGACGAAGTTCAGCGAACAACGAGTCGATCCGGCATTGTTGAGATTGGAAGCGAAAGAGGGGGTGCTCGGCCGCAAGAAGTGGTCGAAAGGCCCCGCCGGATCGGCTGGCGGAGGACTGCCGATGAGTGGAACGCAAGGTACGGCCGGCGGCAATCCGAGCGGCTCGTTCACCGATCCCGGAGGCACGCCCAGCGCCGTCAACACGACCACCGGCTCGTACTTTGGTTATGGCGAACGCATCGGTGTGCCGGCTCGCCGAGGACGATGACAAGAGGGCTCGGGGTTCAGGAGGGCGTAAGCTGGGGCAAGTGGGCTTGCCAGTGCTAGCCCACTGATGGGGACGATGGCCTACGGTGGGCCAGACCTCGCAAGCCCGCGGCCGACCTTACGACAGAGGAATAAACCAATGAGATGGTCTACCTTGAATCTAGCTGTAGCCTTTCTGATCCTGCCGATGTGCGCTCTTGCCAGCGATCGGGGCGATCGCCCCAAGGGCACGCCGCAAAACGCCTGGCGTTACGAATTCTATAACGGGCGGTGGTGGTATTGGACGCCGGACGACCGATGGGCCTTCTACAACGGCCGAGAATGGGTCACCTCGCCGGCCCAACCGACCGCCGGATCCAAGACGGCTGCGGCCGGCGCGGCGCGGCACGGTGAGCTCGGCCCGATGCGCGGCCGTGTGCCATCGTGGGCCTACTCCAACTACGGCGGCAGCAGTTTTTACGATCCGATCGGCAAGTCGTCGGCGGGCCAAACGCCGGGCGGCCTGGGCACGATCGGGGGAGCAAAACCGGCGTTCGGCGGTGTGGGCCAGCCGGTGGGCGCCGCGGGAACGAGCGAGCTGGGCATCAGCGGCTCACGCTCGGGAGACGCCGGCTCTGGGGTCGGCGGCGGGTCGGTCGGCGGTACGAGCGTGACCAGCGGCCTAGGGCGCCCCTAGCCCGAAGCATGCCGAACGAGGACGTGGAATTCCTTGCGGACCGACTTGTGCAGGACCCCGCCGTCGATCGAAAACTCTTTTTCCGCCGCATGCCATCGTATTCCGTCGGCTTCGACCAACGTCAATTTGGCGGCACGCCTGTGGAACGCTCGCCGCTTAGGACCCAGGAAAAGGGGAGAAGTCCAATTATTGACTCCGCGGTGTTTCGCGGCCAAGTCGCCGCGCAGCACCCGGCGGACCTAACGTCGCAACACGAAGCACCAAAAGCATTTACGGCGATCATGCGGGGTGGCGCGGCACCCGCGTCCGCGACGGCGCCTGAACAAAAGCGACACGCGCGTGTCGCTTTTGTTAAGGCACGCGCCGCCCGCGGCGTGCGGCACGCGCTCGAGGTGCTGCAGGATCTCAATGTACTGCTGACGGACGTCCAGCCGAAGTCGCACCAGTTCTTGAACGTTGGACGCGACAAACGTGTCGCCTGCCGCGCAGGCCGAGACCCTGCGGACGCTCCGTCGGACCCTGTTCGGACCCAAGGCCACCGCCGTAGCTCTTGTATCACTTCCCCCGCGGTTGGGCCAACTCGTCGATCAACGGTTGAGCGTTCAGCTTGGCGGCGGATGCGGCGGCGAGCAAGCTCCGGGCGTTGCCCCGATCACCCTTCGGCTCGGCAATTTCAAAGGCCGCCAACACGAGATTCCGTATGGGGTCGTCGCGTGTCAGCCAACGGTCGGCCAAGTGGTAGGCGATGTTGTTGGGGAGCTTCGGCCACCGGTATTCCTGATTGCGCCCCTCGACGCGGACCACCAGATGGTTCGCGTCGGCTTCGACCACGTTCATCACCTTTCCGTCGATCTTTAGTTCTTCCAACTCGATCTTGGGCAGCGTCTTGCGGACCGCGTCCCAAAACGTCTCGACGTAGTCGGTGAGCACCTCCACGCGATTCACCGCGGCCAGTGTGTCGCGCGATGTGGCCTCGATGGTCGCCTCCGCGAGCAGATCCCGTGCTCTGGCAACGTCGCGGGCCGCCAAGGCAGCCCGTACCGACCGCAAAATATCGCCCACCGCCTTGGCCTCCTCCGGATTGGCCTTCGTCTCCGTAGGTTCGCTCGGCTTGTCGGGCTCCGGGCTCACGGGCTTGGCGGGCTCGGGTTTTATGGGTTCCGGCTTCACCGCCTCGGCTTTCATGGGTTCCGGCTCGGCAACCGCGGGTGTATCCGGGTGCGAAGGTATCGCGATGCCCGACGTGGTTCCCTCGCGGGGCGGCATTACCGGGTCGGGCGGCGGCTTGGTTGGCACATTGACGGAGCGCGGAGACGAAGGGGGCTCCGCGTGCGGGGTGGACGGCGCGACTTCGCGATCGCCATGCGTCGGCTCCGTTACCGCAAGTTTGCCGTCCTGATGCGGTTCGTTCAGGCGGGCCACCGCCGGCGTCTTTTCGCCGCCCCGGAAGTAAAAGAGTCCGCCCAAAACGGCCACCACAATCACGGCAACTCCGGCGATCGCCGGTGTCGCATTCGACCGCCGACGCGCCGCTCGGCGGCGGACCGCCGGCATGGGCTCGGCCGCCGGCGATGCCACAACTCCCCCCGCGGCAGCTTGCGGCGCGGCATAGTACGGCCCGCTCGCATAAGCCGGCGCCGCTACGGGCGCAGCCATCTGCGGCTGCCAAGCAGGGTATGCCGCCGCAGGATATCCCTGGGCAGTCGGGTAATTCGGATATCCCTGCGCGGCCGGATAAGTCTGGCCGGCGCTGTAGCCGCCGGCGGCATCGTAGCCCTGCGCCGGCGCGTAACCGCCATAGGCCGGCGCCGCCGGCTGCTGATAACCCGGTGTGCCAAGCCCAGCGGAAGCCGGCGCACTGGCCGCGGGCGGCAACAGCGGTCCGGGACCGCTTGCGGCCGCTGGTACGGGCGGCCGCGGCGATTCGGGTGACGACTGGTATCGCGACGCGAGTGCCTGGTCGTAGGCGCGCTTGGCCGTGGGAGTGAGCAAGGTCATGCGCGCTTCGGCAAGTTCGGCCAATAACCGCTGTGCGGCATCCGAGTCGCCGCCCGAAAGATGCGGCGACAGCCGTTGCGACTGCCGCTGAAACGCCGCAGCGATCTTGGCGGTGTCGGATTCCAGCGGCGGCAGCCCCAGCAAATCGTAGTAGCTGGGTGTCGCGGACGGCGATTCGACGCCGAGCCAATCGCGATAAGGATTGGGAGTGGTGGACATTATGGCCTTCCTCTTCGCTGTGCCTGTTCTCATTCGTTCCGGAAACTGCCCGCATCCAGGAAGGAAGCCTCGCTCCAGGCGAATGGAGTCTATTCATTATGGTGGTCTCCCTCGAATGGTGCAACGCGGCTTGCGGGACCACGGGACCATACCTTCTTTGCTCCGCACCGGCGAGCGGCACTGCCTCTGTAGGGAACGGACTCCGTGCCGTTCCGCCGCATACCGATGGACGATCGTGCGGTACGCGCGGAACGGCACGGAGTCCGTTCCCTACAGCGTGGTGCGCAGCAAAAGAGCCGGACGGTTTCCCGCCCGGCTCGTTCGCTTTTAATTCGACGAGAGACGCGTTCAATCGAGGAAGCCCGCCAACTCCTGGCTGCGGCTGGGCTGCTGCAGCTTGCGTACGGCCTTGGCCTCGATCTGCCGGATTCGCTCGCGGGTCACTTTGAAGATGTGACCGACTTCTTCCAGCGTATAGCTGTAGCCGTCGCCCAGGCCGTAACGCAACTTGATGATCTCGCGCTCCCGATAACTGAGCGTCTTGAGCACCTTGTTGATCCGGCCGCGGAGCATCTCCTGGGCGGCGCCGATGGCCGGACTTTCGGCCCCGGCATCGGGCAGCAAGTCGCCGAAGTGGCTGTCTTCGCTGTTGCCGACGGGCCGGTCGAGGCTGATCGGATAACGGCTCATCGCCAACACGCGACGGGCTTCGTCGATGGCCGTGCCGGCCCTACGGGCCGTTTCTTCGATCGTCGGCTCGCGTCCCAGCTCTTGAAGCAACTCGCGCGAGACGTTCCGCACCTTCGACATGGTCTCGACCATGTGTACGGGAATGCGGATGGTGCGGCTCTGATCGGCCACGGCGCGGGTGATCGCCTGGCGAATCCACCAGGTGGCGTAGGTGCAGAACTTGAACCCCCGCCGATACTCGAACTTGTCGACCGCCCGCATCAGGCCGGCGTTGCCCTCTTGAATCAAATCCAAGAAGCTCAAGCCGCGGTTGCGATACTTTTTGGCGATCGACACCACCAACCGCAGGTTGCCTTCCGACAAGCCGCGCTTGGCCCGCTGGTATTGAGCGTAGATCTGCCGCAGGTAGGTGACGCGCCGCCGGAGGCTGCTCGGCGTCTCTTGCGTGACGCGCAGGATGTTGCGGAACTCCCTCAGCCAGGCGGCCCGTTCTTCGGCCGGCCCTTTGGCCGCCTTGTGAGCGTCGATCTTGTGCTTCAACTCTTCGACGCGGCGGCTGAACGCTTCCAGCGTCTTGATCTTCAACTCGATCCGCTGGGTCCGCAGGCCGAGTTCTTCGACCAACCGCACGGTGCGCAAACGTCGGCGGCCGAGACGCCGCCAGGCGTGGCGGCGGTCCGCCAACTTTCGCGATTTGCTGAAGGCCAGGTAGTAATCGTGCCGGTTCCGCCTGAGCAGCGTATCCAGCGTCCGCAGGTTGTGCGGAAAGCGGCCGAGAATCTGTTCTTTCTCCAGGCGGTCGGTCACCGAGACCTGCACCGTCCGGTCGAAAGGCAACTCGCCCGCATGCACCCGCCGCAAGACCTTGACCGCGTCTTGAATGACGTAGTCGCACTCCAGCAGCTTGCGGCGGAAACGGGCCCGCGTGACCTCGATTTCCTTGGCCAAGGCGATTTCTTGACTCCGCGTCAACAGCGGAATCTCGCCCATTTGCGTCAGATACATCCGCACGGGGTCGTCGGACCACGATTCCCCGTCTTCGTTGGCCATCAGCAACTCGTCGCCTTGCAGCTCGGAGTCTGCGTCGGCATCCACCTCGGCCAAGTCGTCGCGAAGGTCTTCATCTTCATCGACGACGTCTTCTTTGTCCGCAAGATCGACAGCTTCGTCTGGGCTCGGAGTCCCTTCGTCTTCCAATTCGTCCAACAGCGCGTCGTACAATTCAACCACTCCTACATGCTGGGCCAATGGGTAGGCCGGATCGGATGCGGGTCAACTACGTGCGGTTCAAGCGGGCCGAGTCGCAGAGGCGAGGTGGGCATGGCCTCCTGCTGATGAAGCACGGCGGTTCTTGTCGCAGCACGAACCCCAATCCAAAAAAAAATCCGTCCGACAATTATCCACGCTACGCAGGCAAAAATCCATCAAATTCTAACACCGAAACCACAAGTTTTCCCGCCGCCCGCAATTTGGCAAAGGATTCGTCATGGGCAAGAGAATACGGCCTTGACACGCTTTCCCATTTACCCCATATTAACAGTCGCCGCTCTTGGCGAGAAGAAAAAAGCCGCCTTGGCGCAGGCTCTTGACAAATCCGACGCGGACGCTCAAAGGAATCTTACGCGTCGGCCGCTGGCGGTCTAGCCTCTGCGACCGTATTTCTTTCTTTTTGAAGTTGCACGTGCGAGGCGATCATCCATTGAGCGGCGCGACGGCGAGCGGCTCGTGCAGCGGGCCCGCGGCCTCCAGCTCGCTGGAAAAGACCACGACTTCATTGACGCTCGACACTCCGCCCACGAAGTCGGCCTGCTCGGCGACAAGCTGGCCGAGCTGCTGCAAGTCGCGTCCGCCGCGGACACGTCCCAACGTCAGGTGCGGACGAAACCGCCGCAGTTCCTGGCGGAAGCCCAAGCCCGCCAGTGCTCGTTCGATCGCTGCCTGCAACTCGATCAATTCCGCTTCGCCTTGCCCGACTCCCAGCCAGATCGTGCGCGGCCGGACGACGGTCGGAAAAGCTCCGGCGCCGCGGACCTCGATTTCAAACGGCGGAATCTCCGCGACCGCGCCGGTCACCGCCTGGCAAACAGCAGGGATGTCGACCAGGTCGATTTCGCCGAGAAACTTGAACGTCAAGTGCATGGCATCGGGCTTGACCCACGTTATTTTCGCCTCGGTGGCTTGCAGGCGGCTGATGAGCTGCCGGGCGCGGCCGCGGACTTCGGCAGACATCTCGGCGGCAATGAACGTGCGTAACGAGCGGGTCATGGGGGGATTTTGGATTTTGGATTTTGGATTGGACGGTCGGCCTTAGAACGTCAGCATCCGGCGATACTCTTCCAGCCGCTCGTCGATCTCGGACCGGTCGATCTGCCGCATCCGTTCGAGGCTGAATGCTTCCACATTGAAGCTGGCAACCACCGTGCCATAGGCCAGCGCGGTCTTCAGCGTCCGTGGATCGAAGTTGCCGCACTCGGCCAGGTAGCCCATCATGCCGCCCGCGAAGCTGTCGCCGGCCCCGGTGGGATCGACGACGTGCGGGGTGGGGTAGGCGGGCATGACGTAGGTCTCGTCGCGGCTGAAAAACATCGCCCCATGCTCGCCCTTCTTGATGACCACGAATTTCGGTCCCATCTCGCGGACGCGGTGGCCTGCCCGAACCAGGTTTTCGTCGTCGGTCAGCAGCCGCGCCTCGCTATCGTTGAGCACGATGCCGTCCAGCCGGCGCAGCAGCGCCAACAATTCGTCGTGTTGGATGTTGATCCACAGATCCATCGTGTCGGCCACGCACAACTGGGCGTCGGGCACTTGATCCAGCACGCGCATTTGCAACAGCGGCGAGCCGTTGGCCAGGAACAAATAGCGGCTGCCGCGAAACGCTTCGGGCAGCTTGGGATTGAAATCGCCGAACACGTTCAGATGCACTTCCAGCGTTTCGCGGTCGTTCATGTTGGGCAGATACTTGCCGCGCCAGCGAAACGTCTTGGCTCCGGCGACCACCTCCAGTCCGGAGGTGTCGATGCGCCGGTCCATGAGCAGTTCGGTATGCTCGGCCGGCCAATCTTCACCGACGACGCCCACCAATCGGACCGGCGTGAAGTAGCTGGCGGCGTAGGAAAAGTAAACGGCCGATCCGCCCAGCACGTCGTCGCGCCGCTCGGTGGGCGTTTCGACACTGTCCAAGGCGATCGAGCCGACGACGAGCAGAGGCATGTTTGAGACTCCTGACTTTGGCAGAAAGACCAAAGTCTACGGTTCGGCAGCGGCAGCGGGAAGGCGGCGGCTTGCGAGAGATTATTTTCTGGCCCGCTTTGTCGGCACGGTTTGAGAGGTATATTATTGAGTGCGGGGCGTATCACGCTCGCCAGAACCGGCCCAGAGTCTATCAAAGTGCGAAACATGGCCTGCGCCCGCTATGTTCTTGCCGCCCTGATTGCGGTTGGTGCCGCCTCGACGGCGCGCGCGGCCTCGACCGCCGGCGACCACAAGTTCCCCACGAAGCAGGAGCTCGACTTCTTCGAGAAGAAAATTCGCCCGGTGCTGGTGCGAAACTGCTACGAGTGCCACTCCGGCGACGTCAAGAAAGCCAAGGGCAGCTTCGTGCTCGATACTCGGGCCGGCCTGCGCAAGGGAGGCGAGTCGGGCGCGGCGATCGTTCCCGACCATCCCGACGACAGTCTGCTCATCGAGGCCATCCGGTACGACGGCCTGCAGATGCCGCCTTCCGGCAAGATGTCGGACGAAGTGATCGACGATCTGGTGAAGTGGGTGGAGATGGGCGCGCCCGATCCGCGCGTGCCGCGACCGGCCCGTAAGGGCCTGAATCTGGCCGAAGCCCGCAAGTGGTGGTCGTTCCAAAAGCCCAAGGCCGCGCCGCCGCCGGAAGTGTCGGACACGTCATGGCCCCGCAGCGACATCGACCGTTTCGTGCTGGCGACGCTCGAAAAGGCAGGGCTCAGGCCGGTGGGTGACGCTGATTCCGAATCGCTGCTGCGGCGAGTCACCTTCGACCTGACCGGTCTGCCGCCCACGCCGGAAGAGATCGACGCCTTTTTGCGCGGGCCGTCGGAGAGCGCCTATCAGGCCGTGGTCGACAAGCTGCTCGATTCGCCCCGCTTCGGCGAGCGCTGGGGCCGGCACTGGCTCGACGTGGCCCGCTTCGGCGAATCGGCCGGCAAAGAGCGCAACGCGCCGTTCAAATATGCCTGGCGATACCGCGATTACGTCATCGACTCGTTCAACTCCGACAAACCCTACGACCGCTTCCTGACCGAGCAGTTGGCCGGCGACCTGCTGCCCGCCAAAACGACGGCCGAGCGAAACAGCCTGCTGGTCGCCACCGGGTTCCTGGCAATCGGACCGAAGGGGTTGAATGAGAAGAACCAAGAGCAGTATCGCATGGATGTGATTGACGACCAGATCGACGCCACCACGCGCGGCATCCTGGCGATCACGGTGGCCTGCGCGCGTTGCCACGACCATAAGTTCGACCCGATTTCGAGCGCCGACTATTACGCCCTGGCCGGCATTTTTCACAGCACCGAGACGCTGGCGGGCGTCGAGCCGGCCAAGAACAAGGAGTTCGTCAGCGACAAGGCCCTCTTGACCTTGGCCGATCCGACGCAGTCGGATCGAGTGACGGCGGCCGAAGCGCGCAAAGAATTGGACCGCCGGGCCGAAAAAGCCGCGATCCAAAGCCAACTCAACTCGTTGCGTGCCGAGGTGAAAAAACTGGCCGGCCTGCCCAAAAAGCCTCAGAAGGGGAAGCGGAAGTCGGCCTTCATCGCCGGACCCGGCCAGCAGATGAAGGCGATCCGCGCCCAGATTAAGCAGTTCGAGGCGCGGCTGGCGGAGTTGAACGAGGTCGCGGCCCCGTCGGGCGAAAAGGCGATGGGCGTGCGCGACGCCGCCCTGCCCAGCAACTGCCGCGTGCTCAATCGCGGCGACCTGAAAGACACGGGGCCCGAAGTGTTGCGCGGCGTGCCCACGGTGTTGCGCACCATCCAGGCCAATCACATCAATCCGGCCCACAGCGGCCGGCTGGAAATGGCCCACTGGATCGCCAGCCCCGACAACCCGCTCACCGCGCGCGTGATGGTCAACCGCGTCTGGCAGCATCTCTTCGGCACGGGGCTGGTGCCGAGCGTCGACAACTTCGGTGCGCTGGGCGACGAGCCGAGCCATCCCGCGCTGCTCGACACGCTGGCCGTGCAGTTCGTACAGGAAGGCTGGTCGGTCAAGCGGCTCATTCGTTCGCTGGTGCTGAGCCGCGTGTATTGCCTGAGCAGCGACCACCAGGCGGCCAACTACGCGGTCGATCCCGCAAACCGGCTGCTCTGGCGCATGGAGCGCCGCCGGCTCGATGCCGAGGAAATCCACGACGCCATTCTCGCCGCCAGCGGTCAGCTCGATCTGGAGCGGCCCGACGGGTCGCCCGTCATGAGCATGGACGGCGATGGCAAGAAGAACAACAAAGATGACAAGATGAAGGACGCGCTGGCTGAGTTGTCGAACCACCGCGCCGTGTATCTGCCGATGTATCGAGGCAACGTGCCCGAAGGCCTGGCGGTGTTCGACATGGCCGATCCCAGCCTGATTGTCGGCAAGCGCGAGGTGACGACGGTCGCCACGCAGGCCCTGTTCTTGATGAACAGCCCGTTCGTGATGCAGCAGTCGGCCCAAATGGCCCGGCGGCTGTTCGAGCGGCACGACCTGAAAGACGCGGGGCGGATCGAGTTGGCGTATCGCTTGGCCTTGGGCCGACGGCCCAGCGCCAAGGAGGCGTCGCGGATCGAGGCATTTTTGAAAGATTATCGCCGAACGCTGGGCAAACAGGGCGACGGCGACCACGTTCGCGGGGCGGCCTGGGCCAGCGTGTGCCAGGCGCTGTTTGCCAGCGCGGAGTTCAGGTATTTGTATTAACCCGTAGAGTGGCACCAGCGAGCTTGCGAGTGCCGGCCCACCGTTATGAACGTCGATCACGGTGGGCCGGCGCTCGCAAGCTCGCTGGCCCCACCTTACATTTGGTGCCACTCCATGGAACCCTTTTTCGCCACGCGCCGGCTTTCACGCCGCGAGCTATTGCAAACGGCCTCTTGCGGCTTCGGCTATCTGGCGCTGGCCAGCCTCTCGACGGAGTTGTCGGCGGCCGAATCGTCGAACCCGCTGGCGCCCAAGCCGCCGCACTTTCCGCCGCGGGCCAAGCGGGTGATCTTCCTCTATATGGCCGGAGCGCCTTCGCACGTCGACACCTTCGATTACAAACCCCAGCTTGCCAAAGACGACGGCAAGCCCGCGCCCGGCAAAGGCAACCGCAAGCTCCTCAAATCGCCGTTCGTTTTCCAGCAACACGGCAAAAGCGGCCTGTGGCTGCCGGAAATCTTTCCGGAGCTGGCCAAGCACGCCGACGACCTCTGCCTGCTCAACAGCCTGCACACCGACCTGCCCAACCACCCGCAAGCCAGCGTGCAGCTTCATACGGGCAACTTTCAGCAGACTCGGCCCTCGATGGGCGCCTGGACGCTGTACGGCCTGGGCACCGAGAACCAGGAGCTGCCCGGCTTCATCACCATCAATCCGCCGGGCGGATCGGGTGGTGCGGTGAACTACGGCAGCGCTTTCCTGCCGGCGGCCTATCAGGGCACGCGCATCGGCGGCGAGGGCGGCAAACGGGCCGCCGAGCGGCTGGCCAACCTCGAGAACCCGCGGCTGTCGTCCGAGCTGCAACGCAAGGAGCTCGATCTGCTGCAGGACCTCAACCGACATCGGCTGGCGAAAGACGAGGTCAACACCGAGTTGGAAGGCGTAATCGAGTCGTACGAGCTGGCCTTCCGTATGGAAGGCGCGGTGCCGCAGGTAATGGACTATAGCAACGAGTCGCATTCGACGCTCAGTGCGTACGGAATCGGCGAAAAAAGGAGCGACGCCTTCGGCAAGCAGTGCCTGCTGGCCCGGCGGTTTGCCGAGGCGGGAGTAAGGTTCATCGAACTTTCGCTGGGAGGCTGGGACCAGCACAAGGACCTCAAAGCCCGCCTGACGGCCAACGCCCACGCCATCGACAAGCCGATCGCGGCGCTCCTTCAAGACCTGAAACAGCGGGGCCTGTTGAAAGACACGTTGCTCGTTTGGGGCGGCGAGTTCGGCCGCACGCCGGGAGCGCAGAACTCCAACGGCCGCGACCACAACGCCAAGGGCTTTTCGATGTGGATGGCGGGAGGAGGCGTCAAAGGCGGTTTCCGCTATGGGGCCACGGATGAATATGGCATCGAAGCGGCGAAGGACCCCATGCACATCCACGACTTGCACGCCACGATACTTTACCTGCTCGGCCTCGACCACGAGCGGCTGACGTATCGTTACAGCGGCCGCGACTTCAAGCTCACCGACACGGCCGGCATTGTGGCCAAGGGCGTGCTGGCGTAAGTGTCGGCGCGCCGACCACTTTCTTAAGATTTAGTTTGCCAACACGATCTCGACGCGATGGCTGCGCGGCGCAAGCGCCTGCCTGATCGCGGCGTCGAGTTCGGGCAACTTGGCCATGCGTTCGGCCATCGCCGACTGCCGCTTGGCCTCGATCTCGGCCGGGTCCAACTTCACGCCCAGGAAGTCGGGAATCGAAACCTGGGCCAACACGATGCCCCGAAAAACGCGATCGTGATAATACGAATTCTTGGCTTTCACGGCGATCCAAACGGCATTGACCTGCTCGGCGACCGGCCCGGCGGCCAGGGCGGGCCGTGTCAAATCGACCCCCGCCGCGAACTCTTCTGCTGAATAGTCGGCAACCTTGGTGCGGTTGAGCCGCAGCTCGTATTTGCCCGGCTTCAGTCCCGTGACTTTCAGGCCGTATTGATTCAACTCCTCGCGCACCGGCGCCCATTCGTTGATTTTGTCGGCCTCCACGGAGAAAAAGGGGAGCGCCTCGTCGGTCCGTTGAAAAGCCACTCCGCCGTCTTTGGCCACCAACTCGGCAATCTGGCACTTTCCGCTGGCCACGGCCTTCGGCTGGGCGGCGTCGATTTCGACGTTCGACACCAGCCGTGGAAAGTTGAGGCCCTTCAAGATTGCCCACGCCATGACGGCCTGGCCTGGCGGACCTGGATGGACGGCGTCGCCGCCGCCGATGCGGTTCTTGGCGTTGGCGCCGCGGGCCTTGTCGATGGCCGCCACAAATGGATGGAACTGATCGACGAACCGCCCGCCGTTGGCCGCTGCAAGCTGCTCGACGCCGGCCGAATAGCGTTCGAGCGTCTGGTTATAGCCTTCGATGGCCGGACCCTCTTTGGCCTTCTCAACCGGGCTGGGCGTAATCCAGGCCACGCGAATATTGGCCGCCTTGGCCTGGTCGGGGCGGGACGGTGCGGGACTGCAGATATGGTAATCGCCGCACCGGCGGATTGCGAGCCGGCGCGCCGGGACTGGTCCCACCTTACGCCCGATGCCTTGCGGGTTGCTAACCCATCAGGTCGCTGCGCAGCGGACTCGCCGCTGTCTGCACTGCGGGAACGCTCGCGTCGGCCGTAGGTTGCGGATTGCCGAGCGTGGCACTTTCAGCCGGAGGATTCGCCGTCGGTACGCCGGCCGCGCTGGCGACCAGTTCGTCGATCGTGTCGAACAACTCGAAGGCGGCGGAATGGTCGTGGGCGCTGGCTGCGTTGAAATACTCGTTCGACGACAGGAACTGCTCGGCCACCGATTCGAAATCAAACAACCCCGCATCGACCATCTCGCTCCAGCCTTGCAGCTCGGCGGCGCTGCCGCTACGGCCCAGGTACTGCTCGTAATACCCTTCGATCACATGGTCGGTCCGTTCGGGCGAGTCGAGCACCAGATTGACGAGCTGAATGCGGCTCATTCCCGCGTTCAATGCGTTGCTGAGCGCGCTCACGCTGCCGCCGTCGGCGGTGCGGCCTAGCTGGTCTTGAAACACCTCTTGGATGAAGCCCGCGTTGTCGGCGTGGGAATAGAGGTATTCGGGCGAGTACATGAACGCACCGGCCACCGCCGTCTCGCTGGCGCCGCGTTCAAACACGCCCACCCAGTAGTTCACGTCGGCGGGGCCGGCCGAGCGGTGCAGGAACTCTTGGTAGTCGGCCTCAACCTCTTGGGCCCGGTGCTCGGCCGAATCCCACAACGCGCGGACAAAATCGTACCGCGACAGGCCCGATTCCAAGTCGTGAACCCATGTGCTCAGGCCGGCGGGGTCGACCGCACGCCCCAAGACCTCGCGATAGATGGCGTCCACATACGACGAGGTGGGATCGGTCGGCGTAGGCGACGGCGTAGGCTGCGAGGGCGGACTGGGCGCTGGCGTGCTCCCCGCTCCGACGATCGACTGAATGGCGTTCAGCAGGTCGAGCCGTTGGTAGGTTTCGCCCGTGTGCGTCACGTTGTCTTGGCCATGCCCCGCATCGACGATGCTCACGCCGGTGCCTTGCATGATCGACAAGATTTCCTGCGGCGTGGCCTGGCTGTCGCGGCCGACGGAGTCGAGCGCCTCCCTGATATCGACGGCGGCCGCGGCGACGACGGGCGAGGCCATCGACGTGCCGGCCATCGTGGCAAAGGTGTCGTTCAAATACGTCGAGGTGATAAAGGCGCCGGGGGCCAGAATGTCGAGCTGCAAGCTGCGTTGCGTGAAGCTGGTGATCTGGTCGGAAGCGGTCGTGTAGTCTTGGGCGCCGTCGGCCCAGGTGACCGAACCGTAGTTGCCGTTCCAGACCGCCCCGACCGACACCACCAGGTTGTTGATGGCCGGGAAGGCCAGCCCCGGCTGGCTGCCGTAAGAGTAGTAGCTGTTGCCCGACGAGGCCGCCACGAACACGCCGTCGTTTCGCAGCGTCTCCAGGTCGGAGTCGAGCATCGTCCACGGCTCGGTGCTGGCGAAGTTGCCGGCGCCCAGCGACATGTTGACGGCGGCGATATGGTATTGCTGCTGGTGTTGAGCGACCCACTGCAAGGCCAGGTCGACGTTGCCGAAGCTGCCCGTGCCGGTGCTGTCGAGCACTTTCAGCGCGATGATGTTCACGCCGGGCGCGACGCCCAGGTGGTTGGGGTCGGCGCTGGCGATGATGCCGGCCACGTGGGTGCCGTGGCCGTTGTCGTCCATCGGGTTGTTGTTGTTGGCGACGAAGTTCCAGCCGCCGAGGTAGCGCCCGGCGAAGGCCGGATTGTTGTAGTCGATGCCCGTGTCGAGAATGGCGATGGAATAGCCGGCCCCGTTATAGCCGTATTGCTGCTGCTCTTGCGTTCCGCCGATCAAGGGCAGGGCACTGCCGGTCGTTCCGCTGGCCTGGGCCAGATCGCCGCTGTAGACCTGTTGGTCGACGCTGCCGATGGAGTACGTTTCATCCCGCCAATCGGTCTGGGCGGTGGCCGCGGGGGTGGTGCTGAGCAGCGACAAGTCTTCGAGCTGCTCGATAGCGAGTTCAACGCGATTCGTAACGGCGCCATGTTTGCCGCCGCTGGACAAGCCAGCGCGCTTGCGGACGGACATGCTATGATCTCCCAAGCCGCGAGCGCGGCACCTTAAGGAAATGCCCGCGGGAGCGAATTCATCGCACCCGCACGAACCTCTTTTAAGGCCCGGAACCGGGCCGGATTTGCCTGAGGAAAGGCTAGACAAATCTAGGTCGCGTTTTGCGCGCAGGGCGAGGGAGGCGGCAGGTCCGCTTGGGCACTGTGCCCGCAAGCGAGGACGCTTACGCTACGAGCGAGCGCGGACGAGCCAGGTCCGCCTGGCACTGTGGTTCGGGCGGCGCCGCTCACAGGTGACACTGCCTGAAACTAGCCTGCTAGCGGTCTTGCCTCTCGATAGCCCGCCAAGGAAGCTTCTCATTCGCGACTGGCCCGGCTGCCGAATTATCTCTCGTTCAACTCTGAGGGACGCAATTGCATGACCGTTTCGCCGTCGCACGACGCGTTTGGTTCCCTAGGTGGCCTAAACGACCCAGCTTTGGCTCTGCCCGGCATGATTCTGCCGACGCGCACGGAAATGAGCATTGCGCCGTCCGCCCGGCTTGCCGTGCCCGCGGGCGGGGCGGTGCCCTTATCGCGGCCAGCCTGGAGCGACCTGGCTGCCGGGCAAATCCAAGTGCCGGGCTGGCAGTTCTGTCAGCCTTTGCCGTATGGAGCGATTTGGCGGGACGGCGGCGTGCAGTTTGCCGTCTTCAGCCGCTCCGCCACGGCAATGCGCGTGCTGCTCTACGGCGATGTCCACGACCGCGAGCCGGGGCGAGTTGTCCACTTTCACCCCGAGTTGGACCGTTGGGGCGACATCTGGAGCGTGTTTGTGCCCGAAATCCGGCCGGGGCAACTCTATCACCTGCAGGCCGACGGCCCGTTCGATCCCGACCGCGGCCACCGCTTTGACGGCAAGGCCCGCCTGATCGACCCCTACGCGCGTGCGCTGGCCGGCGACTTTTTGCCCGACGACGACGGGATCATCCGCCCGCCCAAGTGCGTCGTCGTCGACGACACCTTCGATTGGCGCGGCGACCGGCCGCTCAATCGCAAACTTTCGGAGACCGTGATCTACGAGCTGCACGTGCGCGGCTTTACGCAGTCGCCCAGCAGTGGCGTGCGGCATCCCGGCACGTATTTGGGCGTGATCGAGAAGATTCCCTACTTGCAGTCGCTGGGCGTCACGGCGGTCGAGCTGATGCCGGTCCACGAGTTTCCGATTTACAACTGTCATGGCCGGCCGGAATCGCGGCCGAACTACTGGGGCTACGATCCGCTGGCCTTTTTCGCGCCGCACCGCGGATATGCCTTTGGCAGCGAGCCGGGCGCCCAGGTGCGTGAGTTCAAAGAGATGGTGCGGGCGTTGCACCAGGCCGGCATCGAGGTGATCCTCGACGTGGTCTTCAATCACACGGCCGAAGGCAATCAGCACGGGCCGACGCTGAGCTTCAAGGGGCTTGGCAACCGCATCTATTACATCCTGGCCAACGGCGGCCGCGACTACTGCAACTATTCGGGTTGCGGCAACACGGTAAACGGCAATCATCCGGTCGTCCGCGAGTTGATCTTTCTCTGCTTGCGGCACTGGGTACACAACTACCACATTGACGGCTTTCGCTTCGATCTGGCCTCGGTGCTCAGCCGCGACCGCAACGGCAATCTCGTGCCCAACCCGCCGCTGGTCGAGTCGATCGGCGAAGATCCGTTGCTGGCACGCACCAAGATTATCGCCGAGGCGTGGGACGCGGCGGGCGCTTACCAGGTCGGCTCGTTCTCGAACCGTCGGTGGGCCGAGTGGAACGGGCGATATCGCGACGACGTGCGCCGCTTCTGGCGGGGCGACGAAGCGATGACCGGCGCCTTGGCCACGCGGCTGGCGGGCTCCAGCGACCTGTACGGCCCCAGCGGCCGGCAGCCGTATCACAGCATCAACTTTATCACGGCGCACGACGGCTTCACGCTCAACGATCTGGTGAGCTACAACGACAAGCACAACTCCGCCAACGGCGAATCGAACCGCGACGGCGAGAACATGAACTGTAGCTGCAATTTCGGCGTCGAAGGGCCGACGCGGCGGGCGTCGGTCGAGCGGATTCGCGCGCGTCAGCTTCGCAATTATCTGGCTACCTTGTTCCTCAGCCAGGGCGTGCCGATGCTGCTGGCCGGCGACGA
This sequence comes from Pirellulales bacterium, assembly GCA_035533075.1. NCBI lineage: Bacteria > Pseudomonadati > Planctomycetota > Planctomycetia > Pirellulales > Pirellulales bacterium. The sequence continues at coordinate 19,298 of DATLUO010000096.1, forward strand.
ATGCCGCCGCACGCAGCAGGGCAACAACAACGCCTGGTGTCAGGACAGCCCGATGAGCTGGTTCGACTGGAAGCTCGCCGACGAGAACGCCGATCTGCTTCGTTTCTGTCGCGCGCTGATCGCCTTTCGCAAGCGGCAGCCGACGGTCCGCCGGGCAAGCTTTTTGGCCGGCACGCCGGTGGCGCCCGGTTCGCTGGCCGACGTCACCTGGTTCAGCGCCGAGGGGCGACCGATGACCTGGTCGCACGGCGAGCGGAGCCTGCAATGCCTGTATGGCGCCTGGCCGACGAGCGGCGCCAGCTCGCTTTCGGCCCGGCACGTGTTGGTGATGTTGCACGGCGACTGGGCCCCACGCGAGTTCACCCTGCCGTGGGTCGGTCAGGAGATCGACTGGCGGCTGTTTGTGAACACGGCGGCCGAGGGTCCCGACGACATTTACCCAGACGCCGACGGCCCGCGCCCGGTCACCCACAAGCTGACGCTGCTGGGTCATACGCTGGTGTGCTACGTGGCGAGTTGAAGTCGCCTTTTATCGAAGCGCCATCAGCCGATAGCGTCGGACGGCACCGTCGGCGTCTTCAAAGGTATGCTGTGTGAGGCACTCCAACGTTGCACCGCCATCGCCGTCGATTGCCCGCTCGACGAGCCGGCTGAGCGTTTGGTTGTAGTGGATGCCCGTCCCGCCTGTCGAGTCGGCCAGCAAGAGGTGCGTGAAGCCGTCGTCGCGCAGTCGCCGGCTGAGATCGCGCGGCGATGCGAGCGAACGGTCGTAGGCGGTCCGCCGCCGATAGAGGTTTTCGCGCGTTGTGGGACCGTTGAAGTAGAAGGTCCGCTGTTCCATGCTCAGCAAGCGCACCTGCGGCCCCAGCGAATTGGCCCACAACGCCACTTCATAGCTCGGCTCGCAACGCGATAGATACGCGTCGCGGCTTTCCAAGCCTAAAGCCACGGCCGCTCGATCGCGATTTCGCCGCACGCTCACCGCCGTGTTCGCCAGAAGCATCCCCGCCATGGCCACGGCAAACAGGCGCCTCGGCCAGCACGGCAGGCGTCGGGCTTCAATCATCACCCAGACCACCGCCACGCCGGCCAGCGGTACCAGCGGCAACAGAAACCGCACGTTCTGCCGCAGGAAGTACCAGCAGACGAAGTAGCCCAGGCAGATTTCCAGCAGCAGCGACATTCCTCGCAGACGACGACAAACCGCCAGTCCCGGCAACACGGCCAAAAACAGCACGCCAAGCTGGTGCCCTCGCCCGCCGAAACGCTCAGGGTGCATCGTAATGGCCCACGGTGCCGCAGGCAGATTCAGCAGGCCGCGGCCCAGCGGCGCTTTGTCGGCGGCGAGCGTCGGGCGACCGCCGCCGGCAATCGCTTCTTGAAAGAACGGGTAGACCGGATTGCCGTGATGCCACGCCGCCCGAAGATACCAGACGCCACTGATACTGGCCGCGACCACGAGCGTAGTCGCCGCCCCGGCAAACACGCGCCGCCAAGCCGCTTGCCGCCAGGCGTAACCGGCAAACACGGCGGCGGAGACCAGAGCGAAGACGAGTGCCAGATGTTTCGTTCCCAGCGCGCCCCCCAAAAACCAGCCCGACAGCAGACACCAGTGCGGATGTTCCTCCTCCACGCACGCTCGCCACCAGGCCGCCAGGGCCAGCGTAGTGAAGGCCGCCAGCCCCACGTCGTTCAAGGGCGCCGCCATCTGGTTGCCCACGCCGGGCACGAGCAGCGTCAGGCCGCCGGCGCACCAGGCCCAGGCCCGGCCGACGATCGGACTGGCCAGCAACACCGCAGCCAGACCCAGCAGGATACCCAGGCCGTAATGAACGAGCTGGGCTGTTACCGGGCCGTCGATCGACAGTGCCCAGAGGTAGAGCATCTCGATCAGCAGCGGATAGGTAGAGTTATCGCTATCGGGCAAGTAGACGATCGCGTGCTCGCGCAAAAATACCTTGGGCAGTTCCAGGTGATAGCAAAGTGCGTCGCCGGCCGTCGGTGGCGCCAGCGCCGCCACGGCCGTTGCGAGCACGGCAACCCCAGCGAGCGCGACGAGGCCGCGGCCGACCAACGCCGGCGGACCATCGCCGGCTTCACGTCGTGACTGCTCGCCGGTCACACGCCCCGCGGCCCGCAATACGCGGCTGCCATTCGCTCGTCCCAGTTCGCCGATGCCCCAGAACGCGGCCGCCAGGGTCAGCGTGCCGATGACCTGTCGGTAAAGGCAACCGATCATCCCTAACGCCGCCAACAGCAGGCCGGCCGCGATGAGTCCCGCCGCGACGCTCAGCACTCCGGTCGCCAGAGAATCGCCCTCGGCGACTTTCAGGCCGCGCACCATCGGGCGGCCGATGCCGAACGCGGCCACCGCAAGAATGGCGACCGCAAGCAGTGATAAACCAGAGGCGAGCATCGGACCATCAACGGCTTAAGGCGAAGGGCATGCCCGACATCGAAAAGGCGTAGGCCGTTACCGTCACGAATATCCAGAGAACGAACAGCCAAGCCTTCCAGGCGGCGATCGTCGGCGCCGGCATCGCTGCATCGCCGAGCAGCATGGCGGCAATCACAGACCGTGCCGCGCGGAGCCGCGGTGAGACGCGGGGCGAGCAACGTTCGGATTTGGTTTCGAGCGGCGCAATCATGGTCAGGGGACGGGTTACAGGGTACAGGGAACAGGAGCCGCAGCCGCGGCGGTTCCGGTTTCCGTCTGGTGCTTCACTTCAAGATCGCTCGCGCCGAGAAGCAGCCTTACACGCTGCATCACCGCTTCCGGCGCGATGCCGCTCATGCACGGATGGCTGGATGAGGACGGCGGTTCCGCTTGCGGAGCAAGCGGGCTACGTAGCCCGCTTGCTCCGCAAGCGGACGGGCCGATCAACGGGCATCGCTGAAGATGGCAAGGCGAACAGGCGACCGAGTGTTTGACGATGATTACACGACGGCCCCAAGGTCGCCATTGCCGGACACGATTGGTGCCGCTGAAGAGCACGATCGCCGGAGTCCCGACCGCCGCCGCCAGATGTGCCGGGCCTGAATCGGCGCCGACCATTAAATCGGCCTGCTCGATCAGTGCCGCCGTCTCGACCACGCTAAGCTGCCCGGTCCAGTCGTTGACCCCCGGCCACGATTTCCCATCGAGCATCTGGCGAGCGATCACCCGGTCGCTATGGCCGCCGACGAGTACGACGCGCGCCCCATACTCGACGATCACGCGGCCCAACAGCTCCTGCCAGTGCATCACCGGCCAACGCTTTGCCGCCGTACCCGCTCCGACGTGAAGCACGAGCAGCGGCGTGTAGCAGAATTCGTAAGAATTCTGATCGTCGCGTGTGTTGGCCGCCTGACTCTTCACAAGGTCAGTTGCGGCCAGCTTCTCGCGCACGCATGCGCGCGCCGCGGCGGGCGGAACGAACCACGGCTCCTTGAGAAGCAAGCCCTGCGGCGGCTCAACGCCGATCAACTTGAGCAAGGCCATCCGCGACTGCATTTCGGGGCGGCCGGCCACAAACTTGGCGCTGTCGGTGAGCAGAAAACCGCCGCCGCCGCAGTCCCAACCCACCCGCTGTTTCACGCCCGCCAGCCACAGGACGGCCGCAAAGGGAAACTCACCACGCACGTCGATGCCCAAGTCGAACCGCGTGTGGCGAAGCCGCAGCCCCCAAAGGACCAGCGCCAAAGGCCAATGTGGGCGCCAACTACGGGCAAAGCGATTGACGCTCGAGACGTGGACTCGATCGATCTCATCGCAGTTGTCGAAGACTTCCCGATTCCAGGGCGCCGCCAGCACCTCGATACGCGCGTCGGGCCAATGCCTGCGCAGTGCCGGAAGAATAGCCGCCGTCATCACCGCATCGCCCAGGTGATCGAGCTGGATCAGCAGAATCGAACGCGGTGTGGGCCAAATCTGGCCGCTCTTCTTACGACATTTGGAAATTCGTTTAAGCCCGTTGCGCACCGCATCGCCCACGAGGTCGATGAGGCCAAAAAGCACGTGCCAGCGCCAGCGGACGTAGCGATAGCGGCCCGTCGCCCGTCGCCGGCGCAAAGAAGAGGGCGTGTGTTGCCGAGCAAGACGACGTAGAGTGGTCACCATGGCGCGAGCCGGCTTCAGTCGGGCCTGACCGTTTGCCACCAGCTTTAGCTGGTGGTTCGCGACCGTCATATTCATTTTTCTTTGAGCCGGCTTCAGCCGGGCTTCCCGATCGCGCCGAGACATCCATGAGTAGACATGCGGCGCGCAAGGGCTAAAGCCGCGGTCGAGAAGCCCGGCTAAAGCCGGCTGAAAAACGGATCTCGGTGCCGCAAGCCACCAGCTAAAGCTGGTGGCAAACAGCCGCAGCCGGCTAAAGCCGGCTCGAGGAATTCTAACGATGAATTTCGCCCACCACACGAACCCGAAGCGCCAGCGAGGCGCGCCGGCGGGTAGGCCTCGCTTGCGCTTCGGGTTCGTGTGGGTGCGACCTGCGCTAGACCACATATTCATACGCCTCTCTCGTCGCCCAGGCCGCCGTGCGCCAGGTGAAGTGCTCGCGCACCAGCGAAGCAAGCTGCGGCGAGCGCCCGGCGCTTAGGGCGTCGAGCACTGCCCGGCGGATGCCGTCCACATCGCCCGGCGATACATACGCGGCCAAATCACCGAAATACTCGCGGGCACAGCCGCCGCGCGGCAGCACCAGCGGCGTGCCGCTCATGGCCGCTTCCAGCGCCACCAGCCCCGGCGTCTCGTACCAACTCGTCAGCACCAGACAACCGCAAGCGGCGTAGGCACTGGCCAACAGCGGGTCGTCGTGACCCAGTCCGGCTATGAACTGCACGTTTCGCCCGGCCGTCCGTTGACACGCCTCGAAGTACGCTTCATGCTCCGGCACCACGCTGCCCAACACAATAATCGGCACCACAATCCCTTCCATGGCGCGGAGAAACGTCAGTTGGTTTTTGCGCGGCTCGATGCGGCCGGCATAGAGGATGAAATCGCGGCAGCCGACTTTGGCGGCGAACGGTTCGGCCTCGGCCGACGAAAAACGACGCTCGGCCCCATTGGGCACGATGCGGATGCGGTGGGGCGGAACCTGAAAATAGCGGATAAGCTGATCGGCTTCGGCCTGCGAATTCGGCAACAGCAGGTCAACGCTGTGATAAAGCCGCCGCCGCCATGAGGCGAGCGCGGGAAAAGCCGCGCGAACCAGGAACTTCACACACGCCAGCCCGCGCTGGCTCAAAGACCAAGGCTCACGCCAGCACGACGCCAGGTCGAACCAGGCAATCGGCGAGAGCACAACCGGAATGCTCCGTTGCCGGGCGGCCTGCAACACCGTCAAATGCTCCGGCTCGCTGCCGAACAGATGCAGGCAGTCGGCAGTCGCGAAGTCGTGTTCCCAAGGACGCCAGAGCCGCGCCTCGACGCCGACCTCCGGTAGTGCTTGCGCCATCGCTCGCAACTGAGTTTCTCCGCCGCCCGGTGCGGTCATGCCCGTCAATTTGCCGGCCAAGAGAACACTTAGGGCCAGGAAATCTCGCTTGGGCTGTTCCAAAGGCGATTTAGGCGATGTGCCGGCTGGCACAGCCGAGGGCGGCTGTGCGACCTCGGCGCCTGATGCCTGACGCCTGACGCCTGACGCCTCCGCAATGTCGGGAACGTGTGACCTCATGCTCGCATCCGCCGCAAAGTTCGTTTCGCCCACCCGCGCCAGTTGTCGGCGTTGATCTCTTCAATCGGCGTCACGCGCTCCCAGTCGAGATACAACCGCAGACCCGCGCGCAAACCCGGTGAATGGGTTGCCATCGCCGGTCGGATGGTCCTGGGCGGTTGCCGTGTTCGCCATGGCAAACTGCCGGTCGAGAACGAGATAGTCGCTCGATCGAGCTCGACCGCGGCGACCTGCTGGCCTCGATGGATTTCCACGGCCACGCGGTGGTCCGCCGGCAAACCTCGCGACGTGATTTCGATTTGCTGTCCGCGGCCCACCGCCATTAAACGCACGGCCGACCGTGCCCGCCACCAGGCTTCGAAGTTGGCCAGTGTGGTACACCAGGTATTCGGCAGTTGAGCGGCGGCATCCAGTACGTCGCGCAGCAGTTGCGGAAAACGCCCCAGGCGGCGGTCGGGATGGCCATAGAAGATGATAGGCTCGCCGGTGCGGTGCTTCTCAACCATGACGGCCTGCCAGTGTTCGAGCAGTTCTGCGGCAACATCGGCATCGCAGGTCGCTTTGTCCTGCGCGCGGCGAGCTGCTTCCAGGCAGACGCCCAAACAGACAGGGTGAATCGGGATTTGCAACACATTGCTCTGGCCCGGAAAGAACGGCAAGTCGTCGTAGGCCAGGCCGAACTCCGAGCTGTGGCTGACGCCGAGTTCGTCGAGTGCCTCCAGCAGTCCGCGATGGAAACGGCCGTGCGGGGCCGCGAAGCCGACCGGACCGAGACCAAGCGCGTGCAGGCTCTCGATGCCGCGGCGGATATTGGCCAAGTTGTCGCCCTTCTCACGATAGGTGTGATGCCACCAGCCGTGCGAGCCGACGTGCATGCCTCTCAGCCGGGCCAACGCTTCCGGGTATGGGGCGTGCGTCGCCATGCATACGTAATGGCTCACGCTGTGCTCATAGCCGCAGATTGCCGCCAGCGTGGCGTTGAAGTCGGTTTCGTCGTAGTCGTCATGATCGAGCCGAAAACTAAAAGCGCTCTGGTGTGGATGCGGGTAGCGAGCGACGGATAGCCACAGTCCACCGGCCGACTCCAGCAGCACGCGCAGATCGGCGAGGAGGCGCGAGCGCACGGCGCGTCGGTCGACGCGGGCCACGCTCTCGTACACCACCAGTCCGCCGATCCGCCATTCGTGGCGCGCCGCGCGTTCATCGGCCAGTGCCTCGAACGGATCGCGAGATCGGCCGCGACGCAAGTGGTCGAGGTCGATGCCGATCTGCCGGCCATCCAGAACAGGAACCGCCCTCCTCGAATCAAACAATACAAACCGGCCCGCGCAGCCGCTTGTCCGATCGACGTGCGGAACGCCCTCTTGGGCCAGCGCCTGGCGCAGCCCGCTGGGCACGTCGTGCAACAGCAGCGGCAATTCCGGCAGCGGATCATTCATTTCATACCTCATGCCGCGGCCGTTGAGTCGTAGGGTGGGACCAGCGAGCTTGCGAGCGACGGCCCACCGTAAACGACGTCGCCAACGGTGGGCCGGCGCTCGCAAGCTCGCTGGTCCCACCCTACGGTCCACAGGCGCCGATGTTTGTCGGCCAACACCCACTCCGAAAGCCCGCTCAACAGGCAGAACGCCCAGCCTTGCGGTCCGTCCCAGATTCCTTGTTTCCAGACCAGCCGGCGAAAGACTTCGCGCGCTGGCGAAAGCCAGGCGTCGGCCTGTCGCGGCGCACGATTTCGCTCGGCGCGGGCCTTAGCCGCCAAGGTCGTATAGCGGTGCATCTTGCCCAGAAAACTGGCCAGCGTCGGCAACGGGTCGTGATCGAGCCAGGTGCGCAACTGCCCGACCGTTCCCTTCACTTCGAGGCTTTCGTGGACCTCGCCCTGCCACCAGGCCCGGCCACGCCGCACCAGCCGCACTTGCCGATCGTCTTGGGTGCCGGAAAAGCGCATCCGCCGGCCGAAGACCGAACTGCGGACGCGCACGCGGTAGGCATCGTGCCGGCCCTGGGTCACTCGGTTGCGAACTTCCGCGATCATGGCCGCCGTCGGCCGTTCGTCGGCATCGAGCGAAAGCACCCAGTCGCCGCGCGCCAGGCCGAGGGCAAAGTTCTGCTGCCGGGCAAAGTTGTCGAACGGGCGTCGATAGACCCGTGCGCCGAACGAGCGAGCGATCTCGCGCGTGGCATCGCGCGAGCCGCCGTCGACCACGACTACCTCGTCGGCCCACCGCACGAGCTTAAGCAGTCCCGGCAGGTTTTGCTCTTCGTTGAGCACGATCGAGATCACGCTGATGGTCGGCGTTGGTTTCATGCGGCCTCCCGCTCGGCTTCTGTTGGCGTTCCGCTGGCGACGCATTGGGCGTAGGGTGGGACCAGCGAGCTTGCGAGCGCCGGCCCACCGATAGCGACGTCGTTTACGGTGGGCCGGCGCTC